>CAJOMW010000145.1 GCA_905235695.1 uncultured Clostridia bacterium
TCGACAGGATTTTCGCTTTGGTCGGAGTGGCGAGACTCGAACTCACGGCATCCTGCTCCCAAAGCAGGTGCGCTACCAACTGCGCTACACCCCGATTATTTTCCTTTGCCTACGTATTCTACCACAAATACCTCGTTTTGTCAACCTGTTTTTTTCTCTGCGGGCAAAAAAACAATAAATATACCGGTATACATTTGCATACCGGTATATATCTCAATTAAATATTAGCCTTTATAAGCTCGTTTACCTTCTGCCTTACGCTTTCGGAAAAATCAACGTCATGCGGATAATCCGAGAAGGTTATGGGCTGTTTTTCGTCTATTACCTTCAATACCGCTTCCTTGGACGTCAGCGATTCGAGAAGCGCAAACGCTCTCATGTCGTACAGCGCCTGGGTAAACGCCTTGAGGTGGAGCGTCTCGTAAGCCGTGCCGTCGGGGGCAGGGTAGACCGAAAACGCATCGCCCGAGGGACCAAAGCCCTTGCCATCGTTGTGCTCATAGGGATCGAGAACCTCTTTGGAATACTGCGAATAGTAGAAGTTGTATCCCCAGTGCAAAAAGCCCTTTATGTCGTACTTGTACATCTGCTCGCCGATTATCCTTGTGCGGTTCATGGTCATTGCAACAAAGCGGTTTGACACCTTTTCGTTCTGTGCACAGCAGTAGTAGCACCAGAGATCCGGCACGTTGTTTTCGAGGAATGGCTCAATGTTATCTGTGGACACTATCGGGTGCTGTACGGCGCCCGTAGCGTAGAAATCGTAATTGGACAGAGCCTCTGCGCACATACAGCCTTCGAGTACGTCCGAGAGCTTCTCGCGTATCTTCGTAAACGTCTCAAGGTGCGCTGCCCCGGGTTCGTCCGAAAGGTGGAACATACATTTTTCGAGTATTCCCTTATCCGACAGGTACGCCTTGAATTCGGTTATAAACGAGCGGACAAATCCGATATATTCGTCCGAGAGCGAATCTGTCTCCCAACCGAAAATTCTCTTGTATTCACCGTTTTCGTACGCCATTATCTTTGGCGCATGCTCGGCTCCCCACTGCGTGAAGAGGTGCGCTATTTCGTGGTACTTTATGCCGCATCTCTCGCACATATCGAGCCAACGGTCGACGAGAGAGAAGTCAAATTCATATTTATCTCCGTTCTTTGTCAACCTCACGAGCTGTACCGTCGGACGCTCTCCTCCGACCTCTGTGTCGAGCGGAGGGGTGAACACCGGCATGAGCATTACGTTTATGCCGTTTTTTGTGGCGGTATTTGCGAAGTTTTCGATTATCTCCCAGTGCTTTTCGGACAGAGGCTCGATCCCGTAGTAAGTGGCAAGGCAGTCGCAGTGGAACCACTGAGTTACGATAAGCGACTGCTTGGGAAGAACGGCGGGTATTATCTCGATGTCAAAATGCGATTTTGCCGCTTCTTCTCCTTCGAGTGTCTCAAGAACTAATTCGATGCCGTATTTTCCGGTCCTTGCGTCTGTCGGAGTATTTATCTCTATCCAGAACGATGCGAGCTTTCCGCCCTTTATCAGAACCGGTCGGTTGTCGACAGGCACCATGAGGTCGGGATACATACCCGGCTTCTTTTCTCTGAGGTAATTCTCATCGACGGTCGTCGGATATGCCGGCATTGCCGTGAATACCGAGCGTATTTCGCAAACGCTGACGTAATCGGATATATCCGAATACACCTTCAGAAACAGAGGCGTTTCGGATGACAGGGGCGTATCCGCCGAGACGACCACCTGAAAGGCGTAGGTGTCTCCGAGCAGCATTGACGCGCTTTTTATATCCTTATAGTCGTCGGCTTTAGTGTCGTCAAAGCACTTGTTGTACGAGCCGACCGTTTTGATAAAAATGCTTTCCACGCTTTTTACTCCGTTTTGAAATTATAAGTATTTCTTTACTATTGCTTCGCCCTTGTCCTTCTTGTTCAGCATATCCTTGACGAGTGCGAACTGGTTTATGGTCCTATCGAGGTTGTGTGTCGGATAAGCTGTTCTGAAATACGTGTCCCCGTCGATAAAGTCTGCAAGGAAGCGTGTGCCGCATTCGTATGTCATTATTATGGCGGAGGTATATATCAGCTCTTTTTCTCTGTCGGTGAGAACGGGAGAAGCCGATTCGAGGTATCCCTTTGTGAATGCCTCAAACAGGTCGAGATCGAAGTATATCTTGTCGAGCTCTGCACAGTCCTCGGTGCATGACGAAGCGCCGAAACGCATTGCGTCGCCGAAGTCGTACAGATACGAGCCGCTCATAACGGTGTCGAGGTCTATGAGGCACAGACCTTCGTTCGTGTCGCAGTCAAAGAGCACGTTGTTTATCTTTGTGTCGTTGTGGCTGACTCTGAGCGGAACGGAGCCGTCGGCAATTGAATCGGTTATGATTTTTGCCATGTCCTCAAGGGAAAGGGCGTAGTCTATGAGATCCTTTGCCATGTCTGCTCTGCCGGATGCGTTTCTCTCGATGGACTTTTTCAGATTTTCCACGCGCTTAGGCGTATTGTGAAAGTCGGGTATGACGGTGAACAGCTTTTTTGCGTCGAAATCCGAGAGAAGGTTCTGAAATTCGCCTATTGCCTTGGCTGCCTGGTAGAGCATTTCGGGCGTCTTTTTGTCGCTGACGGTGTAGGCGTTGCCTATGTACTTATACGCTCTGTATGCGTCTTTGCCGTCCATGTAGAGCTTTTCCCCGCTTTTTGTGCGGATAAATTCTATTGTCTTTCTGTCGGGATTTTTGCCCAAGGACACGAGCTTTTTCCTTATGTGCTCTGTTACGAGAAAAGCGTTATCCATAACGCCTTCGGGGTTAGTGAAAACTTCGGTGTTGAGCCTCTGGACTATGTACTTATCATCTATGTTGTAGGTCGAGTTTATGTGCCCGTCTCCATAGTTAACAGGCTCTCCGGAAATACCGAAACTGTCGAGTGCGTCTTTGATCATAGCGTAAAAATCCTTTCGTTAATGAAGATTGATGTGCATTATCATTTACACTATTATAATATACCATTTGATTTTTTTCAATATGTTTTTGAAATTTTTATGCAAAAAGTAAGAAAAGTGCGACAAAACGGCGAAAATGAGGTATAATAATAGTGTAATAAACAAGGAGGGATAGTCATGAAAGTATTTAACATTAAGCTTTCCACGATAGAAGAGGTAAGAAATTTTGTGAACATAGTATCAAAGTACGATTTTGAGATAGACCTCAAGAGCGGAAGATACGTGGTTGACGCGAAGAGCATAATGGGTATCTTCAGTCTCGACCTCATGAACAAGATAGAAGTTACCGCACATTCCGACGACTGCGACGTTCTTATAAAGGAGCTCGCTCCTATGATAGTGGACTGATCGAAGAAGAGACGGGGAGAAGCGGAGCGCTTCTCCCTTTTTTTGACCGTATTATGAATAGAATAACCGTATTATGGCAAAATGAAATTTGTTGAAAATTTTATTTTTGTTTTTGAAAAAAACTATTGACAAATGCAATAAATGATGTTATAATATCAACCGTCGCAGGGCAAAGAGCAGTTCTGCAGCACCTGCTGGTGTAGCTCAATTGGCAGAGCAGCTGATTTGTAATCAGCAGGTTGGGGGTTCGATTCCCTTCACCAGCTCCAATTTAATATGGGGGAATTCCCGAGTGGCCAAAGGGGGCAGACTGTAAATCTGTTGTCAGTGACTTCGGTGGTCCGAATCCACCTTCCCCCACCAAAGCGAAAATCCTGTCACGCAAGTGACGGGATTTTTGCTTTGTATTTTTCATTCTTCAGTTTTCAGTATTCATTATTCATTAACAGCGACAGGATTTTCTAAATGAATACTGAAGACTTAAGACTGAAAAATGAATAATTGTTGCTGAATCGGAGACTTTATGGCTGGTGATATTATGAAAGAAAATGTTTTGATTGAAAAATCCATTGATTTCGGTGCGCGAATCGTAAAGCTTCACCGTTATCTTCTCAAAGCGAAACACGAATCGGTTTTGTCCAAACAGATCCTGCGCAGCGGTACTTCCATCGGCGCAAACATAAACGAAGCACAGTACGGAAACAGCAAGGCAGACTTTCTCCATATTGCCTTAAAAGAAACAGCCGAAACAGAGTATTGGCTCCATATTTTAGAGAAATCCGATTATCTGGATGAGAACATGGCGTCATCTCTTTTGAATGACTGCTTGGAAATCAAGCGGATACTGATTTCTTCCATCAACACTGCAAAAGACCGTTCTGGCAACGGCGATTAAAACAGCGAAGAAAAGCAACTCGCGGAGGTAAGCAAATGGCTTTTACGGATGAAAGAATTGTAAAAGAGTGGATGAATCATCTTTCCCACTTAAATGTTGAAGCCAAAAAGAAAAAGTCGCATCAGCGGCTTTTCTTTTTATACTTTTTATACTTTTAACTTTTCTATCTTTTGTCGGCGCAAAAGCAATATAAACGTCTCTAGTTATACGCCATTGCACAAGAGCTCCTTCTTTGCGTCTTACTTTCCGTACACCTCTATCGCTTGGCTCTTTGCCGTCCATACTCCGTCTTCGCGCACAAGCGTTATTCCGACGAATTTGTCTTTGCCGGCCGCAAACTCCACTTTTGCGGTGTATTCATCCTCATAAGATACCTTTGCCGATTCGTAGTCTATGTTTTCGCTTATCCCTGAGCTTGCCGCGGCTTTGTAGGCGGTCTGCACTATGACGTCCCGCTCGCTTTGCTCATCAAAGTCGCTGCTGGCAGAAAGTGTGCCTTCCGCCGCTTTTTCATCCGCCGATTCTGCGCTTCCGCCGCCTTTGTCCGTGTACATGGATGCGTAATTTGCGTTGCCGTCACTGTCTGATTCTTCGGATATTACGGCGTCATCGTCGTGCGAAACATTTGCTGAGTAGTTGTAGATCGAGACGTTTGGAGATATACCTTCGTTAGCCGGATATTCCTGCTCAATATTTTCAGTGCCTGCTGCGGTATCTCTGTCGGAAAGTCCGCTTTCAAGTGCGTTGTATGAGCTTTCGGCGCTGCCGCCGTTTGACGGTGCGGATTTTGCCGCAAGGCTCGTTCCAAAATGAGCTTCTCCGCCGTACACGCTCTCTGCGGCCTCTTTGTCGGTCTCTTCCTCCGCATAATCTTCAACGGGGATGCCCTCTGCGGCGAAAAACTGCTCGTCTTTCGCTGTCATAGGAGCTCCGGCGACACTTTCGTCACTTGTAATTGCCGCCGAGTCGTTTTTTGCGCTCATCAGACGGCTAAGAACGGGCATAGCCATTACCGCGACGATTATGCACGCGGCGATAAGCCCGAAATGCCTTGATATGAACTTTCCGCTCTTAGGTCCTGCGGCAAATATCTGCCGCTTTTCAACCTCGTCCATTACGGAGTCGGCGACAGTAACGCCGTCTTTTTCGAGCAGGGGAACGCTGAGCTCTTTCAGATCGCCCGACATTATCTCATATTGCTTTCGGAATGTACGGCATTCCTCGCAGGAATCTATATGTGATTTCATTTCATCCGTCAGCTCTTCGTCAAACTGAATCGCAAACATTACGCTCTCGCACAACGTAAACTCTCTGTCGTCCATGCCGCACACCTCCGTTTCTACTGATTTTTATTTCACTTATATTGACGGCGAAAATATGTAAAAAGTTCCGTTAAAAATAATTTTTTTCTTTCAGAATTTTTCTGAGAGCTTCTCTTGCCCTGAAAAGCCTTGATTTTACCGTGCCTATCTCAAGTCCGAGCATCGAGCCGACCTCTTCGTAGGTATATTCGTTTATACTTAGGATTATTATCTCCCTGTGCTCGTCGCTAAGCTCGTCTATGGCGTCGTACAATATTTTTCTGCGCTCCTGCCTTTCGAGCATCTTTTCCGGACTTGAGGAATCCGATTCGTCGGTGACGTCAATAACCTTTTCGCTGCCGTCGCTGTCCTCTGCCGTAAGACTTACGTTTTTGCCGCTCTTGTCCTTGCGGAGAAAATCGAGTGCGGCGTTTTTCGCTATGCGGTACAGCCAGCTTGAGAAGCTGCTCTCGCCCTTGAAGGATCCGATGCTGTGATAGAGCTTCAAGAACACCTCCTGGGACACGTCAAAGCTGTCCTCGGTGTTTCTCAGCACCGAATATACGGTGGTGCATACGAATTTCTCATATTTTCTGACTATCTTTTCAAAGGCCGCCCTGTCGCCGCCGGCCGCTTTTTCGGCGAGAACGTAGTCCTCGCTTGCATTGAAGACCGCCTCGTTTTCCCGAGCCATTCGCACACCACCCTTTCTGCTTTTATTTTTCAGCCGCTTATATTGTACCACATAGTTTGTCGAAATTCAATACCAAAATGCTTTTGCCTTTTAATTTGCATCGCAAAGTTGAAAATTGACAGCACCCCACTGAAAAAACGATAAGCCGTTGGTGTTACCGACACCAACAACTAAAATATAGTCATGTTGATGGCGTGTTGAGGCACTACGCCGCTGCTTTTGATGTATGCGAAGATACGTGTTATGTACTTTTCTTGAAAAAGAAAAGTACCAAAAGATTTTTGCCCTTCCCGGGCGTGGGAAGGGCA
>CAJOMW010000146.1 GCA_905235695.1 uncultured Clostridia bacterium
TGGTCACAAAGAAAGAATATATTCCGATGGAGGACAGATAAAGTGGTATATGAAGCAGTAGAGGATTTCTTCCTGAACAAGGTAGATATAGGCAGAATATTTGACTTTATGGAGCGGTCGGAATACCTGCTTTTGTACAACGTTCAAAAGTGTACAGAGGTTTCCGGCGAGGACAGAGCATACACGTCCGAGCTCGCAAAGCGGATGAAGCTCTCCGTCGTAGAGACGTCGAGGGCAATCAAAGCAATGGAGGACAAGGGATACGTCACGTGGCAGACGGACGAAAACAAAGAACGCACTTTTGTAAAGCTCACCGGCAAAGCAAAGGAAGCGATGGAACGGCAGAATGAAAAAATGGCAAAAGCCTACCGTAAGATATCGTCCGATATATCAGCAGACGATATCAGGCAGGCTGTGACAACCCTCGAAAAGATGCGTGAGATAATAAAGGAAACAAGCCTCGAGCAGTAAAGCAGAAGAACAAGCCGCCGGTGATTGGCGGCTTGATTTGCGTTTAAATTCATCCGAGCAGCGGACATGTGCCGCCGCTTGAATACACTTTGTCTGTGCGCAGAGGCGCAGGCGAATAAAAAATCAGGTTTTTTCGACAAAACAAGTCCGGCAGGCTTTCGCCTGCCGGACAAATATTTTACAAATATTTTTCGTTACTTTGTCTCTGTTTCGCCGCTCTTTGCGGTTGCCTTTTTGATAACCAGGAGCGTAGCTATCATGAGCACTATCGACAGAGGAAGCATGATGAATGCGTTCTGTACGAAGCCTGCTATGAGATAGCATACGAATGAAACAGCCGCAACCGTCATAGCGTAGGGAAGCTGAGTCGATACGTGGTTTATGTGGTTGCACTGAGCGCCTGCGGACGCCATTATCGTGGTATCGGATATAGGCGAGCAGTGGTCGCCGCAAACTGCGCCTGCCATGCAAGCGGAGATGGCGATTATGGTAAGCTCGTTTCCGAAGCCGTGGAATGCGGAAATAACTATCGGAATGAGTATGCCGAAGGTTCCCCACGAGGTACCCGTTGCAAACGAGAGACCTACTGCGATGAGGAATATGATCGCCGGCAGGAAGTTCATGAGAGACGAAGCAGAGGAATTTACGAGGTTTGCTATAAATGCCTTTGCGCCGAGAGAATCGGTCATGCCCTTAAGAGTCCAAGCAAAGGTGAGTATGAGGATCGCAGGTACCATTGCCTTGAAGCCTTCCGGCAGGCAGTTCATGCAAGCCGTAAACTTTATTGTTCTTCTTATGAGGAAGTAAATTGCGTCTATTACTAGTGCCACGAGCGAGCCGAGTGCAAGACCTACGGAAGCGTCGCAGTCGGAGAACGCTTCTATAAAGCCTACTCCGTCAAAGAAGCCGCCGGTATAGATCATACCTATTATGCAGCATACGATGAGTATAACTACCGGGATTATGAGGTCGAAAACTCTTCCCTTCGAGTTTACGTCCTTCTCGTCTTCGGGTTTGCCGGTAACTTCGCCGCTGGTAAAGAGGTCGCCGTTGAGGTAGGCGTTCATTTCATGCAGCTTCATCGGACCGTAATCGAACTTTGCTATCGCTAATACGAACATCATGACTATCGTAAGTATAGCGTAGAAGTTATAGGGAATTGCGCTGATAAACAGCTGGAAGCCGTTTGTGTCGGCGTCGGATGCGAAGCCTGCAACGGCTGCAGCCCACGAGGATATGGGAGCTATTATACATATAGGAGCGGCTGTCGCATCTATAAGATATGCGAGCTTTGCGCGCGATATATTCTTAGCATCGGATACGGGGCGCATAACGGAGCCTACCGTAAGGCAGTTGAAGTAGTCGTCGACGAATATCAGCATACCGAGGATGATGGTGCATATCTGAGCGCCGAGCCTGGTCTTTATGTGCTTGCTTGCCCATCTGCCGAATGCTGCGGCACCGCCCGATTTATTCATCATGCAAACGAGTGTGCCGAGAAGCACGAGAAATACGAGTATGCCAACGTTCCAGGAATCGGCAAGGCTTGCAATAAAGCCGTCTTCAACGATATGTACGAGCGTTCCCCTGAAGTTCAGAGCGTAAAGGATACCGCCGGAAACAATACCGATAAAGAGGGAAGAATATACTTCCTTAGTGACGAGTGCGAGAACGATAGCGATAATCGGCGGCAGAAGCGCCCAAAAGGTTGCGTAGAAGGGGGTTACGTCCTCTCTGACCTGGGCAACAGCCTCTTTGTAATTATCACCTACGTTTTCGTCGCTCTGGATAGCGACGTCGTAGCCGTCGATGTACGCCTGTGCGAGGTCGCCTATCTGCTCCTCGGCAGGAGTGTCGGGATCGTAGTCGGCTTCAAGCTCATCAACTGCAAACTGTGCGTATCCGGGGAGCTCGTCCGCCATTGCGAGAAGCGGGCTTACCGTGAAAGCGATACAGACAATGACTGCAAGCAGAGCCAAAAGTCTTTTGGTTTTGAACATGGTTCGTTCCTCCAATTTTATTAATATATAAAATAAAAACTGTAACGCAAAAAGCCGTTACAGTCATTATTTCCGAATATTCCGACCGCTATAGCTCTCCACAAATGTGACAGCCACAGAGATATTCTCCCTGTGTCCGGCAAAACCCCCGTGCGGCGGAAGTCCACCTCGGCGCCTGCACCTCCCACTCCCCTCTCCGTTTCCGCAAACTCAGGGAGTTTTCTTCGCTCGGCGCGCCTCTACTTTGGTATCTAAGCGAATTATATACATATTTGTCAAATATGTCAAGAGTTTATTCGTATATTTCACTATTTATTCATATTTTTTGAGGTTATGCTGTGTGATAGCTTTTTTGCTGCGCTTTTGAGCGCAGGTGTGGTATCCAAAGCACCTTACGGTGAAAAAAGCACCTTACGGTGAAAAAAGCACCTTACGGTGAAAAAAGCACCTTACGGTGCTTTGGGGGTAACGTGTTGTACTTTTCTTTTTCAAGAAAAGCACGTAAAATGCTTCTTATCTTACATAAAGAGTTTTTTCAGCCGCAAACAGCGGCGAAAAAAGGTAAAAAGCAAAGACCGCTGACTT
>CAJOMW010000147.1 GCA_905235695.1 uncultured Clostridia bacterium
CCGTTAAACCTCGATGTACATATAGCTTCTGTCTATCCTGTACTTTATCTCAAACAAATCGCACAGCGTGTTGAGAGCCATCGTCGGCAGACCGTCACGCATACTGCACATCACGGGCATTCCCACTTTCTTGCCGTCGACCGTTGCATAGTAGGAGTTTATCTTAAAGTAAGCCTCGTGCGTTGCGGAAGCGACGTACAGAGTCTGACTTGGTCTATCGTACTCCTGGTAGAGCTTAAGCGCTCTGAAGAAGCCCTTTCCGGGATCCATGGAAACTATGAAGTTATAACCCATTTCTTCATAGATAGGATCGAACGAAAGCCGCAGCTTTTCGCCGTTGACAAATATTGCCGGATATGCTCTCTCCTCGTCGGTAAACTTCATAAACTCAACCGACGCAACCTCGAGAGGCAGCTCTGCCATGTTGTCTATTCTTATATCCGTGATATCGCCAACCCACGTCGGAAGCATGCTTATGTAGTAGGAGACGTAAATATAATCGTCACCCTGCGGGATTTTGACTGTCTTTTCGCACTTGTTGCCCCGCCATGCATTGTCGGTATCCGTCAGGAACGCCACTCTCATAAACGAGTCGCCCTTTGTCGAGCGCACCTTTATTCTTATATGCGTCGCATCGGAAGCCCTTATAACGCATGAAGGCTCCTTGCTTATGAGCGAATAGTGAGCGGCACTGCTAAAAGTCGGATTTATGACTATTGACGAGCCTGTTTTTTCGCACCTTGCGCACTCGTTGAAGTCGCCCCACTTCTCGGCGTCGCTCTTGTTTGAAAAATCGTAGCCGCTTACAACCGTGTTTGCGTTCTTGTGCTCTTCGGTCTTTTCGTTTCCGAGACGTCTTATTATTACTCTTTCGGGGATTCTCAGATATGACAGCCTCTTTTTTTGACTTTCGGTGGGAAGTGCGTTTTCACGGTCTCCCGCCTCGGGCACAAACACCTCTCTTATTTTGTCGAGATAGCCGAAACCGTAGCGGTGGGACGGCATGATATACGTTCCCTCTCCGTACTCGTTCCAGGTGGACATGATAAACGTCCTGTTGTACCACTTGTCGCCGTCGCACTCATCGCCGCGCATTTTTGCGTACTTCAGAACCCTCTCAAAGTCTTCGGGTGTTATGAGCGGAGTGCGATCCTCGGTGCGGCCCCAGGTGTAAACGTCAAATCCGACGGAAGCGGTGCGGATAAACGGAGCGAGACCGTAGCTGTTCCTTACGTCAATAGCCTTCTCCTGAACCTCCGGGCGGCAGCCCTCTCTCGAATAGCCGTAAGCGTAAGTCACGTCGCTGTACTCGGAGAGCTTCTCGTATGCGCTGCGCTCGTCTGTGGTTGACGTCGTCATCAGAAGCACTCCGTCAAAGCCGAAACGCTTTATGTCCTCGTTCATGAATTTTATCATTTCCTGCGCCTTTTCGGGGCCGCCCCAGTGTTCGACGAACTTGAACGACCACAGGGAGATGAGCGGCTTGTTTTCAAATGTCAGATAGCGAGGATCGGTGAAGAAGTATTCGCACCAGTATTTCCATACGTAGTCCTTGAAATCTTCGGGGTTCGTGTTGCTGTATCCGGCGTTCTCCCACATAATGATGAACTTCATCTTGTCGGAGTAGCGTGCGTTCATGTAGCCGTCGCGGAGCGCATCGTCCATACGGGAGTGCTTTATCGGGAAGTTTATCTTTCCGTCCGGGCAGTACCAGCAGAAGTGCTGGAAGCTTACGCCGTTCTCCACCATGAACTTTATCTCCCAGTCGGCGACCTCCGGAAGTCCTTCGTCGTATGCGCCTATAAGCGGCGTGTGATCGTCAAAATACGTTATTCTGTCCCAGCCGTAGTGACAGCCCTCTCTCCACATATTGCACACGTTCATGCCGACCTCGTACTTGTCCGAAAGAGCAGCCTTTGGCTCGGGGCAGTAATCGGGGTAGTCTATGTACGGCTCGACTACAAGGTCTGCAAACGCCATTTCGCTGCCGTCTGCTTCATGCCCGAACAAATATGAGTCAAACGAAGCGTCCTCGCCAACGTCAAACTCGCCGCAGATTTTTCCGTCTATTCTGACGATCATCTTTGCGCCGCGCTTTTCAAAGCGCACGAGCTGCCATACGTCGCGCGAGAACTTTCTGAGCATATCGCCCGAAAGGGTATAGAAAGCGGAATTTTCCGTCTTTACGCCAAAGACGTTTTCGCCGTCTTTTCCAAGAGAGAGAATTGCGCCGTCGGTCTCCGTGCGGAAAAGGACGTACGCTTCGACGTTTATGTCTCCGCTCGTCTTTTCAAAGGGATATACGGCTTTGCCCTTTCCGTCTATAACGCCGTAGTTGTAGTCCATCTGAGGATTTGCAAGGTGTGAGCGCATGAATACGCTGCCCTCGGTCTGCCACTCGTCCGAGAGAACGGAGCGTGTGTAGAAGAACTTCTCGTTGGCTATATAGTCCATGTAGAGCTTCATGGTAAACGGCTTGAGATTTATATCCGTCGTGCCGTCGGTACCCATGATGACTTTTGCTATATCCTTAAAGTCGGGAAGATCGCACCTGCAAACCGTCTTTCCGTCAAGGATCAGCCTTGCCGTCTTTTTGTCTATATCAAAATCGACCTTGCCGAAAACTTTTCCCGTATGAGATTCCACGCCTGTGTCGTTCCCGTTAAATAAAATCTTGCCGTCTTTTGCAGAGATTGAGAATACAACGGTGTTATCCTTTGAACACATATTTACATAATATCCGTCTGCGCTCAGCTCCACAGTGAACACGAACTCAAGCGAAGCCTTTCCGGTCGTCTGGATCTGAAAATCCCTCTTGACGCGCATACCGATAGTGTCTTTCTTGCTGTAAAGCCCGTCCGGGAAAACGTCGTCCTGATCGGATGTAACTCTGTTGTCGTAATCCCAGGAGGTTGCTACCTGGTGAAACTTGAAGTTTGCGTCGTCAATGATATATTTTGCCTGTCTCGGCATGAGAATCTCCCCCTTGTTTCAGCAATATGCACTTGAAAAACTTCCCAGCTTCTCATAAACACATTATATATTATT
>CAJOMW010000148.1 GCA_905235695.1 uncultured Clostridia bacterium
TCAAGTACTTTTTTAAACTTTTTTCAAGTTTTTTCCTCGATTTTTGCTCATTCGAAGTGACCGCTCCCTTGCGAGCTTTGCTATTCTATCATACCTTGCTCGGTTTGTCAAGTACTTTTTCGCTAATTTTTTGATTTTTTTGCAATTTGACGATTTATCCCGTCTCGTGCAGTTCCTCTTTAAGTATACCTATTATTTTCTTTTCGGCTCTTGAGACGCGTACCTGCGTCATGCCGAGGCGTCCCGCAACTTCGTTTTGCGTGAGTCCTGCGTAATATCTCATATAGATTATCGCCTTGTCCCTCTCATCAAGCGTTTCAATCGCCTGGCGCAGCGCTATCTTTTCGGTTACGTCGACTATATCGTTATCGGATATCACTTCTTCGAAGGTATGTCCGTCATCGTCGCCTATCTTATCCTGAAGCGACGTCATGGGAGAACACGCATTCAGCGCATAGAGAGCGTCCTCCATATCTATGCCGCTTATCTCGCATAGCTCGGCAATGCTCGGCTTTCTTCCCTTTTCCGCCTCAAACCGCTCCGCACTTTTCTGCAAAATGCAGTTGTTTTTCTTTGCCTCGCGGCTGACCTTTATCATGCCGTCATCACGCAGAAATCTCTTTATTTCTCCGCTTATCAGCGGCACGGCATATGTTGAGAAGGCTGTTCCGAACGATTTATCGTAGCCGCGTATCGCCTTCAGCATGCCGATAGAGCCTATCTGGATAAGGTCGTCGAGGTCCTGCCCGCGGCCGGTAAATCTTACGGCGATGCTCTTTATCAGCGCCATATTCTCCCGTATCAGCTCTTCGTCAGCGGTTTTATCGCCTGCCTTTGAGCGTTCGAGAAGGGCGGCGTTCGATTCGGTCTTATTCATTCTTCCCTATGTACTTTTTCATCACGACCGTTGTGCCTTTTCCCACCTTTGATTTTACCGTGATTTTGTCCGTAAAGCACTGCATTATCGAAAAGCCCATGCCGCTCCGCTCCTCGCTGCCCGAGCCCGAATACATCGGCTGCATTGCAGTCTCTATGTCCTCTATGCCGCAGCCGCTGTCCTTTACGGTAACGCAAAGCAATCCGTCGTCGTAGTACTCACCCTTAATACCTATCCTTTTTCGCCTCTCGTCCGGCTCGCTCTCATAGGCGTGGACGATACAGTTCGTGACTGCTTCCGAGACAGCCGTCTTTATATCGCACAGCTCCTCTATTGTCGGATCCAGCTGTGCGACGAACGCCGATATTATCCCCCTCGCAAGCCCCTCGTTTACGGACTTTGCCGGCATCGTGCAGGAAAAGCCGTTTATCTTTTTTCTCTTTTCGGTCTTTATCATTTTTCCGCCGCTCCCTTCATGACTTTATTATCTTTACGAGCTTGTCCACGCCCGCCATACACAGTATTTTTTCCGTTCTCGGAGAAGGGTTCTTTATGAACATCTGCGAGCCTATCTCGCTGAGCTTTCTGTACCTTCCGAGAACGAGACCGAGCCCCGAGCTGTCCATAAAATCTATGTCCGATAGCTCGAGGACGAGCGTTTTGGGGCGAGACTGGGCTATCATCTTATCTATCCCCTCTCTTATGCCGGACGCAGAGTGGTGGTCTATCTCGCCGTCGAGCTTCACAACGAGATTTCCGTCGTTTGAATAAGCTTTCATCTGCATTTATCTCATATCCTTTCTTTTCTACATTATATATTCGCATCCCTGCAAAAACCGTCGTTTTGCGGTGTACTATCGGGTATTGTTTTGGCGATTTTCGGGCTTTGAGCAGAGCGCAAAGCAAAAAGCGGCGCATATTGCCGTAAGAACGGGAATAAAGGTGGTTGAAAAAGGGTTTTTGCCCGGTGTAAAAATGAATAATACGGCGCTGACTGCAAGCGAAAAAGCGAAAAACGTGTACTTTGCGGCTCTTGAAGAATAGCCGTCGCCGAAAGCGTCTTTAAGTGAGAAGAACGCAAGGCAGGCGTACGAGAGCACCTTGACCTGACAGGCGAGCGTATCACGACAGCTATCTCCGCAAGGTCAAACATAGGCACAAGCCGCAGGGCGGCAAGGTCTGCGCTTATCATCTCGGATGCGTATGCCTCTCCGAAAAGCATCAGATTTTTAGCCGTGCACAGTCCCGAAAACAAGACGAACAGCGACGTGCCCTTCATAACCGATTGCACCGACGCCTTTCGCACTTCGCCGCTCTCGTTATCTGTGAGTATTACAGAGAGAAAAGTTATATCAAGTCCAAGGTATGCTATACTGAGCGGCAAGTGAAAAAATTCCCCGTCGGAAAAGGATGCAAACGGAGACGGCAGCAAAAAGGCGCTTTTCGTCGTAAAAAACGCAAAGCATCCGGCTATTGCGACGGTGACAAGCGGCAAAAGCACCATACGGCAAAAGCTAAGGACGCATATTCTGCCCTTTTCCGCTCCCATTACCCCTCCTGCGATTATCACCGCCGCAAAGAAGAGTGCTGCAAGCGGCGCCGGGTAATCCTCTCCGAATATTCCGAGAAGGCTTGTGTACAAAGCGATATAAGCGGACGACAGAACGGCGAGGATGACCGATATAACCACCGCAAAATACGGTGAGGCGTGCCTTTTTCCGGCGGCTTTTCTCTTTGAGAAGAACGACGACGATACTAAGGCGGCGGCGAGCGTAAACAAGCTCGTAACTATATATTCAAGCAGCGCATTTTCGCCGCCGTAGAACGGGCAGTAAAGCACGTATCCGGAATACAGGTAGACAAACACCGTGACGGTCATGCCTATGCGGTTGCTTTTGGAGCGAGGGCTATACGTCATTTGCCGTCAAGTCCTTTCGGGTATCTTTATTCATAACACGCCGTCTTTTCCGTCGGAAATAACCAGCTTTTCGCCGCTTTCCAAATATGCCCGCGGCTTGACGGGAGTCCCTCCGTTTTCAGTCAGGGCAAAGTAGAGGAGGGCGTTCACGCCATCTTTTTCAAAGAACTTTGAAAACTGCTCTGCGGTAAAGCGTTCCGAGCACCCTTCGAGCAGGTCTCCGGCGGAATACGCAAAGGCTATGTCGCGCTTGAGGGGGAGGTGCGGCGTGTTGACGAGGTAAACGGCAATATCGGAGAGAGTTTTGTCGGATACGCCGTCGCCTATGATATAAACCTTGTTAGTTCCCGAGTAGACGTCTTCGTAGGAGGCAAAAAACGTGCCGAACGCATCGGCGGCGTTCTCTCCGGAGAAGGACACGACGCTCATCTCCGTAATTTCTGTTTCACCGGCTTCTCCGCCATCATCTTTCTTTTCGCCTTTTTCGGACGAAGCGGCGAGGACGTGAAGCGTTACGCTTTTTGCGTCTTCATCTACTCCGACGCCGTAAATGAACAGCGGCTCGTGATTTACTATATCCGAGCAAGACGCAAGGGACAGTGCCAGAGCACAAATCAGCGACGACAGTGCGGCAATTTTCACTTTTATCACCGTTTAAGCTCTCCCTCCGAGTTTTTAAGCGCCTTTCCGGGATTTACGAACACGGTATCGGAAAATCCCTCCGTGCTTACCGGGGCAAACGGCGACATATACGGCACTCCGAAGGACGTCTTTCGGCAGAGGCGGATAATGAGCAGCGCAAGCGACAGAGCTATTCCGACAAGTCCGAAAAGGCGTGCGGCGACAAGGTTTACAAATCTGAGCAGCACGGCGCTGTTCATGAACGGCGGAAGTATAAACGTAGTTATCGCAGTTATTGCCGCGACCATGATAACCGGCTCGCTTGATATACCGGCGGACACCGCCGCATCGCCGAGTATCAGTCCGCAGACTATGCTCACCGCATTGCCCACTGCGCCCGGCATTCTGACTCCCACCTCGCGTATCAGCTCGAATATCAGCAATATAACGACTATCTCGCCGAAAAGGCTGAGCGGAACGCCCTCCCTCGCCTTGGATATTCTCGAATAGAGCTCGTGTGGGACGGCGTTTTTGTGAAACTCCATTATTGCGATATAAAAAGCCGGAAGATACAGCGAGACAAGCACGCTTGCAAACCGTATTATCCTTATGAACGTTGCGTAGTAAGGGGTATTCAGGTAGTCCTCCGTCGACTGCAGGCTCTCCGCAAAGAGGTACGGCACGGTGAGCACGACCGGGCTTCCGTCGCATATTATCGCAATTCTGCCCGACGACAGCTTTGCCGCAACCTTATCCGGCTTTTCGCTGTTTCCCACCTCCGTAAAAAGTCTCGGCTTTTCACCCGGGAGGAACTGTTCGATATAGCCGGAATCAATGACGGACGGAAGGTCTATTCCGTCTATTCTGTCGCAGATGTCCTTTACGAGCTTTTCGTCGGCGACGCCCTCTATATACACGACCTTGACAGACGTCGACGAGTACTTACCTGAGCTTAGCGAGAGCACCTTCATTTTGGGTGTGCGCAGTCTTTTTCGCAGAAGTGCGACGTTATTCTCCGCATTTTCGACAAAGCCCTCTCTCGGACCTCGGACGACTATCTCGTTATTCGGCTCGTCGACGCTCCTTGCGGGATCGTTTCGCGCCATACAGGAATACGCGATCGTGCCGCCGTCCGTTTCCGCAAAGACTACCGCTGCTCCTGCAAGCACTCTGTCCACGCACTCTTCGGCGGTCCCTATCTCCGACATTTCGGACGCTGATATTGCAGAGAGGAATATATTTTCGTCGGAGTTGCTTTGGACGTGCATGACAAGTGGTTTTATTACGTTCTCTGATATATAGTCACGTCCCGAAAAGTTCCCTATATTTGCGAGGAATATATCCTTGCCGCAGGCGCGTATGGTGCGGAAATTGAAATCTCCGCATTTATCGAAGGTGGTGCGGAGAAATTCACTGATTTCTTCCGGGCTTTTATCCTGTATCATATCGGTGAGCCTCTTTTTTTACTGTAATATATACTATATTTTCCAAAAGGGAAAAAAATATACGCCTATACGCCTTATTTCAGGCGTATTTTGATTATTATTAGTATAGGTGTGGATTTTTATGTGGCTCTGCCGGGCAAGGCTGCGACCGGCAAAAGCGCAGCTTTTGATACTCATTTGATGGTTTACTGCTAAGCGCAGTTGCAGTATCCAAAGTGCTTTCAGCACTTTGGGGATAACGGATTGTACTTTTCTTGAAAAAGAAAAGTATATAAAATGTTTCTTTGCTTACATAAAAAGTATATCTAAGTCTATTAAAGCGACGTGTTCATAAATGAATTATGAATTTAATTAAAATTTGCAAAAAAGTTCCGCAGAGCTGCGTGCTCTGCGGAACAAAAATATGTGTTTTCAGCCTCTCCTTTTCCGTATCGCCTTTCCAAAGGCGTTTACGCCAACCAATACGGCAACTCCGAGAAGCGCACCGCAAAAGTCTACCGTCAGCTGCCCTGCCCGGGACAAAAAGCTGATGAAATTCGTCGAACATGGCATATACTGCACAAACGCCCAGCGACAGCAAAACGCATTTCAATGTTATACTGTCGCCGTAAGATGCCGCCGTCATAAATACAAACACTCCGAGCAGCATAAACAGCAAAAAATGTGCCGCCTTCCGTATAAAGTTCTTGAACATCCGGCGGCTTATTCCAAACCACTCTTTTTCCGGTACCGGATTATAGTCTCCGCCGAAAGACAGTACGGTCGAGCTTGTCTGTATGCTCTCCGGGCTATCGCTTGCGGTGTCCGCACTGTGTGTGTCCGTTTTTTCGCTGCCTTTTTCGGCAGTATTTTCGCTTTCATGCTGTCCCGGCTCGATTATATTGAGTATGATCCTCGTAACGGAATTGCTCAAATCCCGGGATTTTGCTGCGTCAAGCGAAGACATGAGAAATATAAACGCCATTACAAGCACTGAAAGAGTCGCAAAAACTACCGTTTTTGTTTTCATTGTCTCAACACCTCCGCTTTCAATTATTGCCGGTATTTAGGTAAATATGCGCCGGGATTTTATTTACTGCGCATATCCCTTGCTTATTATCACGTCTGCCACCCTCTCGGCAAGCGTCCTGCAGAGCGTCTCGCCCTGTGATTCGACCATTACTCTGACGACCGGCTCCGTTCCGCTCCTTCTGAGCAGTATGCGGCCGTCTCCGCCGAGCTGCTGCTCCGCACCCTTTACCGCTTGGAGCACGTCCTCATCATTCATGACTGCGTCCTTGTCCGAAACTCTCACGTTTTTTGTGAGCTGAGGATAACTTACGAAATCCTCAACGAGCTTTGACAGCGGCAGCTTGCTCTCTATAAACACTTCCATTATTTTGATAGCCGTTATCAGCCCGTCGCCGGTGGAAGCGTACTTTGAGAATATGACATGACCTGACTCCTCGCCGCCGAGGCTGTAGCCGTTCTGCCGCATAGCCTCGTATACGAACTTGTCGCCAACGTCAGTCTTAACATATCCTATACCCTTCCTGTCAAGCGCTTTGTACAAACCGAGGTTTGACATTACCGTTGTCGCCACCGTGTTCTTCGCCAGCTCACCGCACTCCTTCATATAGGAAGCACACAGATAAATAATATGGTCGCCCGTGAGGACGTTTCCCTTCTCATCGACGGCAATACATCTGTCGGCGTCTCCGTCAAAGGCAAAGCCTACGTCGAGGCAATTTTCCCTGACGTGCTTTCTCAGCCCCTCTATATGGGTAGAGCCGCAGTCGAGGTTTATGTTGAGACCGTTTGGCTGATTGTTTATGACGTAGGTCTTCGCGCCGAGCGCGTCAAATACTGATTTTGCAAGCATCCAGGTAGAGCCGTTCGAGCAGTCGAGCCCGACTTTAAGTCCCCTGTATGAATTTTTTGCAAGCGAGATTATGTATCCGGTATATCGGTTTCTGCCGAGAGCATAGTCCACCGTACAGCCTATGTCTTCGCCGGTTGCGAGCGGTATCTCGCCGATTACTCCGTCGAGGTACGCCTCAATATCCGCAATTATCGACTCCGACATCTTCTCGCCTCTGCTGTTTATCAGCTTTATTCCGTTGTCGCAGTAGGGATTATGGCTTGCGGATATCATTATTCCGCAGTCAAAGTCCTCAGTGCTTACAACGTAAGATACGGATGGCGTAGTCGTGACGTGCAGGAGGTACGCATCGGCTCCCGACGCCGTAAGTCCTGCGACCAGCGCATACTCGAACATATAGCTCGAGCGTCTCGTATCTTTTCCTATAACTATTTTGCATTTATGTTCCTTGCCGTAGTGCCAGCCAAGGTATCTTCCTACCTTGAAGGCGTGCTCGACGTTAAGGTCTATGTTTGCTTCTCCTCTGAAGCCGTCTGTTCCGAAATATTTACCCATTACCCATTGTATATTAACCCTTTCATTATCGTATAGATGTATTGTGCGAAAGGGCGTAAAGCCCTTTCGCATACTGTCTGTCATGCGGTTTTATTCCACCGTCACCGACTTTGCGAGATTTCTCGGCTTATCCACGTCATTGCCCTTACAAAGTGAGAAGTGATATGCGATAAGCTGAAGCAAGACGGAAACCGGGAACGGCATAAACAGCTCCGATACGGCGGGCACATACAGTACGTCGTCGCATATTTCACCGTCCGCTTCAAATCCCTCCCGCACAGCAAGTATTATACTTGCGCCTCTTGAGCGCACTTCAAGTACGTTGTTCAAGGTCTTTTTTAAAAGCCGCTCGGAAGTTGCGAGTGCGAACACCGGAACTCCATCCTCAATGAGGGATATCGTGCCGTGCTTCATCTCGCCGGCCGCATACGCCTCGCAGTGAATGTATGATATTTCTTTTAGCTTAAGCGAAGCCTCAAGGCACATTGCATAGTCCAAACCGCGCCCGATGAAGAAAATATCCTTGCTGTTCACATATTTCTTTGCTATATGCGCACACTTTTCCTCAAGTGCCAAAGCTTTTTCAATCGCTTTCGGGATCTCGTAAAGCAGTTCGTGCGTCATATCCTTTGCTTCTTTTTGGGACAGCTTTCCCTTCGCATATGCAAGCCGTATGGCAAACATATAGAGGGCAGACATCTGGACGGTATAAGCCTTTGTACTTGCAACCGCTATCTCCGGCCCCGCATACGTGTATATGACGCCGTCAGCTTCACGGGCTATCGACGAGCCGATAACGTTGACAATCGCCAGCGTGTAGGCTCCTTTGCTCTTTGCCAGTCTGAGTGCTCCGAGTGTGTCCGCAGTCTCTCCGGATTGAGATATGACAATGACAAGATCTCCTTCAAAAAGGATAGGATCTTTGTACCTGAATTCCGACGATATTTCCACGTCTGTCGGCAGCGCCGCAAGCTTCTCTATCACGTTTTTGCCTACAAGTCCTGCGTGCATTGCCGTTCCGCAGGCAACGATATGTATTCGCTGCAGCCCGGCGAGCTTTTCGTCGGAAAGCTCGTCTATTCCCATAAGCGGCATACCGTCGTCGGAAACCCTCGGTCCCACCGTTTGAGAGACCGCATAAGGCTCCTCGTGTATCTCCTTCAGCATAAAGTGCGCATATCCGCCCTTTTCCGCTTCTTCAAGAGTCCACGCCGCCGTTTCACAGCGCTTTTTCACGGGCGCTTTTTCTCTGTCGAAAAACTCCGCACCGTTTTCGGATATTACCGCTATCTCTCCTTCGTCAAGCCTTATATACCTATTTGTATACTTTAAAAACGCCGGTATATCCGACGCTATAAAGCTGCCTTTATCAGAGAGGGCAACTATCAACGGGCTGTCCCTTCTCATAGCATATACTTTTCCCGGAAAATCCCTGAAAACCGCAGCTATCGCATAAGAACCGACAAGCCTATCCGACGCCTTTATAAGCGAAAGCACGGGATCTCCGCACTTCCTATATAAATCGTCGATCAAAAGAGCCGCCGCCTCCGTGTCGGTGTCTGACGAGAAGACGGCGCCGCGCCCGATAAGCTCCGATTTTAAGGATGCATAGTTCTCTATAATGCCGTTGTGAACGATGCACACGCACCCGGTTCCGTGAGGATGGGAGTTCAAATCACTCGGCTCGCCGTGCGTTGCCCAGCGGGTATGTCCTATCCCACAGTGAACGGAGCCCTTAAAATCGCTTTCTTTGAGCTTTTGCGTCAGCGATTCCAGCTTTCCTCTTGTTTTTACGACTCTGACGGCGTTTTTGCAAATCACCGCGACGCCTGCCGAGTCGTAGCCCCTGTACTCCAAGGCTTTTAAGCCGTCAAGGAGTATCGGCAAGGCATTTTCGCCTCCCGAATAGCCTATTATTCCGCACATAATATATACTCCGTGCGCCGTGCGCTTTGAGGGACAGCAAATTGCACGGCTTTCTATTTATTTTTTAAGGTTCATACCTTTTGGACACATTTTTGTATGGTCTGCATTTTTGTATGCGTCCTTACGATGAAGGCACACCGAAGAAACATCCGCCGAAATTTCGATGATTTCTTACCTCGTCACCGCTTCTGCAAGCGGTCTGGCGCTAAAACAGTTTGCCGCGCGTAAACGGCTCT
>CAJOMW010000149.1 GCA_905235695.1 uncultured Clostridia bacterium
CTTTTTTTGTCTCTTATCCTCACTCTTATATAGTGTACTATCATACTGCATATTGCGATTATGGAAAAATAGCCGAATATCGGGAACACCGTCCCGACAAGCTCCGAAAATCCAAAGCAGCTCAGACCGAACGCCGCAAAGCTCGCAAGATAGGTGGTTATCGCTCCGTGCTTTCTCGAAACCTCAAAGTGTTCAGCAAGGTATGCCGCAGTCGGCACGAGGCAGGAGAGGGATGCGCCGGATATCGCAAGCATAAGGAGAAAGGCGTAGAAGTACATATAGTAAGGGGATATAGTCTCGGCGGCGGCGAGCATGGGGAGCTGTTCGGATGTTGTAAAGGGCAGTACCGCAAGCGTAGACAGCACGCTAAGTGCAACGAGGAGCAGCATAAGTGCGCCGTAAAACATTCCGAAAACGGTGGTTTTCAGCTCTTTTATGTTTACGCCGAGCGGCGTTATAACGCCTACCGCACAGAAAAAGTTGTAGGCTACAAAGGTAAGCGAGCCGACAAGCCAGTTTGAGATAAGCGGGTTTGTTGCTTCCGCCTTTACGAAGACTATTTCGGAAAAGCCGTGAGATGCGACCGTTATTACGGCGGTTGCGACGGTACACACCACGAGCACGGGAACTATTGCGGAATAAATCCTTACAAGCCCGTTTATGCCGCGTATCGCAAGGGTTGACATTATAAAGCAGAATATGAGGCTGCCGATTATATCGGAGTATGCGACTCCCGTCATCTTTTTCACGAGCGCACCTGCGGCGGCCGCCATTACGACGTAGGTGCCGAAGAGCATTATGAACTCTCCTACGCCGAAGATGAAAATGAGTACTTTATTGTCCGGACCTGCGACTATCGTATCTATATCGCTTATGCCCGTGCGGTATGCGAGCCTCGACAGAAGTCCGCAGAGCGCACCGAGAAGCGCTGCGGCAAGGACTATACCGACCACCCCGTTATCTCCGAACGAGCCGAAAAACTGGTACAGCTCCTGACCGGACACGTATCCTGCGCCGAGAAAACAGCCTGTGAAAGAAAAGCTGAGAGTAAGTGCCGAAATTTTTTTCATATCGTGACCTTTGCTTTTTTTATAGATTTACCAAAAAATTTAACTTTTATTCCGGAATCAAATGAGCACAATAGTATCAGTCCGTAAAAAGCGGACATCAACGAAGGGACTGAAACCGAATGTCAAGAATTTCCTGCGAAGTATATAAATGCAACTACAACTACGACGGCGGCTGCAGACTGGGCAGCATAAAGATAGACGGCGACGCCGCCGAAATATCCGCCGAAACGGTGTGCGACAGCTACTCCGACGAAACAAGCCGCGGCTGTGTGAACTGCACCCCGAGCGACTACGCCTGCAACAACAGCGAGGTCGAGTGCGACGCACGCGAGTGCCTCTATAACGACAGATGCCTTTGCACTGCCGACCGCATAAACGTCGGCAACGCCGAGGCTTGCTGCTGTGACGAAACGGAGTGTATGACCTTTAAAAAGTCATAGATCCCCATAAACGGCGCCTCTGATGCGTTTTAGCGTCAGAGGCATTTTTGTGCTTTTCAGTCGTTTTTCATGTGAACGTCTACCTGCGGGAAGGGTATGGAGATGCCGCCCTCGTCGAGAGCCTTTTTCAGGTTGTCGTTGATGAAAAAGAGCGTGTCCCAGTAGTTTTCCGTCCTTGTCCAGACGCGGAGGACGAATATTATCGAGCTGTCCGAGTACTCTGTTATGCCGACAAAAGGAGCGGGATCGCTCAGTGCCTTGTCGCATTTTCCGGCAAGTCCGAGGAGCAGCTCCTTTACCTTGTCGGTATCCGATGCATAGCTGACGCCTATCTTTACGTCGACTCGCCGCGTATCCTTTCCGCTGAAGTCTGTTATAGACGAATTTGAGAGAGTTCCGTTCGGGACGGAGACTATTTTGTTGTCGTAGGTGTCGAGAATGGTGTAGAGAATGGTTATCTCTCTTACGATGCCTTCATTGCCGCCGGAAACTATGTAGTCTCCCACCTTGAACGGCTTGAATATAAGTATCATAAGCCCTCCGGCAAAATTGGAGAGCGAGCCCTGAAGCGCAAGTCCTATAGCGAGACCGCATGAGCCGAGCACGGTTATGAGAGACGTTGTGGGAACGCCGAGCAGCGTCGCTGCGGATATGAAGACTGTTGCATACAGTATCGCTTTTAAAAGGCCGTTTAAGAAAGAGGTTACCGTCTTGTCTAAATTTTCGTATGCGGGCAATTTGCCGAGCAATTTTACGAGAAACCTTGAGAGCTTCACGCCGACGACGACTATTATAATCGCAAGCAGTATTTTAAAGATGTACGTTGTTCCGAGTTCGCTGAGCGTCCTGAGGACGTTTGAAAAAATTTCCTGCATTTTTATTCCTTTCTTATTATTTAATGATGTCCTGTGAAATATCCCTCGAGGCAAAGGGTATAGGTGCCGTTTTCGTTTTCCCTGAAGCCGAGTCTTTTTGCGAGAGGCACGTCGGTAACGTAGGGGTAGGTAACGTTCTTTACCCCGTGAAGGTCTAAGAAATTCAGCATGGCCTTTCCGAGCAGAAATATGTCGGTTTCATCGTCGTATCCGTCTATGAGGCTGAGCAGGTGTACGATCCCTTCGGTGCCGTCAAATGAGACGTAGGCGATGCCTACGAACTTATCCGGATATCTTGCGCAGATGACGGTTTTATCGTCTTCGGGGGTTATTCCGAAGGGCTTTGTATATTCTTCGCGTTCATACGAAGTATAAACGGGACGCATCTCTAACATAGCTTTGTGGTGTCCTTTCTTTCTATATTCTTTTTCTGTTGCGCTTCTGAGCGCAGGTGCAGTATCCAAAGCGCCGTTGGCGCTTTGGGGATAACGGATTGTACTTTTCTTGAAAAAGAAAAGTACCAAAAGATTTTTGCCCTTCCCAAGCATGGGAATGGCCGGAAACAAGTGCGAAGCGCTTGTTTCTTGTGAAGAGGTTCCGTGCTTCGCACTCCACATATGCGACGACGGTGCCATGCCCGGTTTTACTGCCCTTACAACGGGCTACATAAAAAGCGTAGGTTGCAGTGCCTCAAAATTTTTCGGTGGAGTTGCTCATATAGAGAATGTTGCTCGTTTCCGCGCCATGGCAAGCTTTGCGGTCACGAGACTGCGGTGAGGGCGCGGTTTTGATGAGGCTTATGCAGTGGTACTTTATT
>CAJOMW010000150.1 GCA_905235695.1 uncultured Clostridia bacterium
ATGGCAAGTTTTGCGGTCACGAGACTGCGGTGAAGGCGCGGTTTTGATGAGGCTTATGCAGTGGTACTTTATTGCTTTTGCAAGTGGTATGCGCTGCTTCCTGCTTCTTTTTTAGACGGTGCCATGCCAAGCCTCAACACGCCCTCAACAGGGCTATATAAAAGCTATTGGTACAGATAATACCAATAGCTTATCGTTTTTCAGTGGGGTGCCATCAATTATGAATTATTAAAAGCCGTAGGCTTTTTTCCTTAACTTTCCACTTTCCATTTTCAACTTTCCACTTTTAAAAGCCGCAATCAGCGGCACAAAAAAACACAGACCGCTGACTTGTGCTTTGTCAGCGGTCTGAGGCGGAAGCAAATCCGCCTTTTATCTCATTTCATTTCAATTATCTCGTCGGCAAAGTGCTCGGCTTCCTGTCTGTCATGCGTCACCATGATAACGGTCTTTCCCTTTGTCTTCTGCGCAATATACTCAAGGACGGAGTATTTCATCTTTCATCTCTTCGTCAAGTCCCGTTGTCGGCTCATCCATCAGAACTATATCCGCACTTCGCAAAAGCGCTCTCATTATAGCCACTCTCCGCTTCATTCCGCCGCTGAGGTCGCCGACCTTTATATCAAGACTTTCGCCAAGGCCTATTTTTGAAAGCTCCCCGGCGGCAGATTCTCTCGGCAGATCCCCGCAAACGAGCCTCAGATTTCTGTACACCGTAAAGCTCTCGAGAAGCCTGTCCTCCTGAAACACAAGCGATATCTTTTTATCCGCATCTTTTGTGACGGTTCCTCCGTCCGGCGCAACAAGTCCCGATATTATGCCGAGAAGCGTGGTCTTTCCGCAGCCCGATTCCCCCATCACGCAGTACCTCTTTCCGTCTTCAAACACTGCGCAAAAGTTTTCGAGCACCTTCTTATCTCCGAAGGACTTTGAGATATTGCTCAAAACTATGCCCATATCCTCACGTCCTCTCAAACTTCGCGTACGCCTTGTCAAAAGCAAAAATGACGAGCTTTTCAAACGCAACGCTTATAAGTATTATGACTATCGTCCAGGCAAAGAGATCCGCCGTTTCAAGGTATATCTTTGAAAAGTACAGCCGCTCGCCTATCGAGCCGCGCGGAACGCCTATAAGCTCCGCCGCAACCCCTGCCTTCCAGCAAAGGCCGAGGGATATGACCAGCCCTGCTCGAAAGTACGGAAATACGAACGGGAGGTATATATAAAGCAGTTTTTTCAGCGGCGATATCTCATATATCCTTGCCATCTGAAGGATTTTTTCATCGCACGAGTCTATCCCCGAAAGCACGTTTACGAATATCACGGGCGTTACCATTACGAGGGAGATAAACACCGACAGGTTCTTCGAGCCTATCCATATAAGTGCGAGTATTACGAACGACGCCACCGGCACGGATTTCATCACCGTCATGAGCGGAGAGACAAGAGTTCTGAGAAGCCTCGATTTTTTACACGCCGCCGCAAGCAGCACCCCTATGACGAGCGCCGCAAAAAAGCCGATTACTATGCGGGAAGCCGTAAAGAATACCGATGCGAGAAATGCGCCGTCCGTGATGAGCGCAAGCAACCTTCCGAGCACGTCAAGCGGACTCGGAAGTATTACGCTGTAGCCTACGATATAAGACGCTATCGCCCAGACGGCTATCCAGAACAGTGCCGAAACGGAGATCCTTGCGGCGTTCTTTTTTAAGCCCTTCTTTTCGGGGGCTTTATCCTGCGTAGTAGAAGTCATCTTCGGGAAGCTTTCCGCCGACCGATGCGGGATTCTGCTCGTAAAGCGTCTCAAGGTATTCGGAGAGCTTTTCCTTCATTTCTTCGCCGTCAATATAGGTTATATTGCAGTACGGTATCGCCTTTTCTGCAACGTCGGACTTGAATATATCGTATTTTTCAATGAGAAGCGCGGCGTCTGCGACGTTTTCGTTAACGTATTTTACAGACTGCTCGTACTTGTTCATAAAATCCGCAACTGCGTCTGGGTAAGCCTCTGCAAACGGCTTTCTTACCGCCATAACGCCGGTTATGAGCGTCTTTCCGGAAGCCGTCTCCCACTCTTTTGTAACGTCGAGCGCTATTCTTACGCTTTCATTTGTCATCTGAGCCGTGGTAACAAACGGCTGAGGGAGCATTGCGACGGCATTCGGCTCGCTTACCATTGCCGCAAGCGCCTCTGCGTGCTCCGACTTGTACTCGACAAACACGTCTCTGCCTATCTCAAGACCGGCGGACTTCAGAAGGTAGTTCAGAGCGTACTCGGGGGTAGCGCCCTTGCCGCTTGCGTATATGGTCTTGCCCTTGAGGTCTTCCATTGTGTTTACGGAATTTCCGTTCTCTACGATATAGAGCACTCCGAGGGTATTTATATTGAGTACGAGCACTTCGCCCTGCGTGTTATTGTAGAGTACCGACGCAAGGTTTGCCGGAACTGCCGCCATATCTAACTTTCCCTGAATGAGAAGGGGGCTTATGGCATCGACCGCCGCCTCGATATCAAAGTCGTACAGGTAATCGGAACCTGCGTTGTTTTCCTCTGCGTCCATGAGTGCGACAAGTCCCATGGCCGTCGGACCTTTGAGGGCAGCGACGTTTACCACCGTCGGTTCTTTTATTTCCGGCGCTCCGCTCTCCGTCTCGGAGGGCGCTTCCGTCTCCGCATCTGCGGCGTTTTCCGTGTTTTCCGATTCGCTCGTCGCTGCGTTATTCGTACAGGAAACGAACACTATCGCAAAGCAAAGCACAAGCGCTATTATCAAGAGTTTCTTTTTCATTTGTGATTTTCCTTTCTTTATTAAGCCTGAAAATATTTATCATGCCTGTATTTCATAATCTATTGCAACGGCTCCTGCCGTATGCTCACCTATATATTTTTTCACAACGCCCACGTGGTATTCATCGTTCTGATACGCTTCGAGCGCCTCTCTGCTCTCCACCGTAACCGACAAAAACACGTCGTACGAGCGAGCCGAGCCGAGAAAGTCCGTTCCGACCTCTATTTCCTTTATCATATCGACCTTGCCGACCATTGAAAGGAGCATTTCCTTTGCCGCCTTCTTCTCGCTGTCGGTGCTGTCCTTCAGCTTAAAGCAAACTATGTGTTTTACCATGTACAAAAACAGAAGCCTTTCTGTTGCGAGAGATGCTAACGCCTCTCTCTTTACGTCCGGAACGACCAACAGTACAGCTTCTGGTAACAGTATATCTCAAAGCAGCATGAATGTCAATAGCCATTTTACATCTCATTAGTTATCTGTTCCGGGTATTATCAGATCAAAGTCGACCACTCTTGCGAGAATATAGTTTGAGACGTACATTCCCTCCGGTGAAAATGCGTAGCCCTT
>CAJOMW010000151.1 GCA_905235695.1 uncultured Clostridia bacterium
ATCCGAATATAGTCCCGATAATCCACAGTATGCCGGACGGTGATATTTGTATTGATACGGAGGACGGACTCACCATAGTAGTCTCCTGCGGAGACGCTATGTTCCAGATAATGGGCAGAAACGCCGACAGCTATCCGGGCATGCCCGAGATAAAAGGTCACACCGCATTCAAGATCACTAAGAAACAGCTCAAGAGCATGATAAGCAAAACGCTCTTCTCTGTGTCAAAGGACGATACGAGACCTATTCTCAAGGGCTCGCTCTTTACGTTTAAAAATAACACTCTTACTATAAGCGCAATAGACGGATTCAGATTTGCGGTAAGAAGCGAAAAGTGCGCTGTCGATAATCCGGATATAAACATATCTTTTATAGTACCCGGCAAAGCTCAGCAGAATTTGCTCAGAATATTGGACGATAAGGAAGAGGACGTCAACCTCGAGCTCGGAAATAAGCATATCATAATCATGGTAGATAGACTTCTCGAAGGCGATTTTCCGCAGTATGAGAAGTATATACACAAGCACGAAGCCTCCGCACTCGTCGACAGAAATCTGCTTATAAGCAGCCTTGAGAGAGTAGCGCTCGTAAATGAAAAGATGAGATCCAGCGCAAAGCTCAAATTCGTGAACGACAAGCTCAAAATTTCCTGCGAGACCGAGAGCGGAAAGGTAAACGACGTAATACCGACGTATATGGAGGGCGAGGAAAAGGAGCTGTTCTTCAATCAGAACTACCTGCTTGAAGCGCTGAGAGTCTGCGAAAACGACAGCGTTCTTCTGAGAATTGCCGAAAACGGACGCGGCATGGTCATAAAAGCTCCGGACGAGGACGAGACGGAAGATTCGTTCTACCTCTACCTCATAATGCCGATAAGAAGCCGCTGACAGGTAAAACTAATTCATAAAGGAACGGTCATGATTTAATGGCGGAAAGTAAAAGAAAAAAGAAAGCTGTAAAAGAGGAGTTCGGAGACGTAAACGCGCCGATAGCCGACGAATTGATAACCGAAACTCTGAGAAAAAATTATATGCCGTACGCTATGAGCGTGATTATTTCGAGAGCAATACCCGAGATAGACGGCTTTAAGCCGGCGCACAGAAAGCTGCTGTATACCATGTACGAGATGGGACTGCAAAACGGGCCGAGAACCAAGAGCTCAAACATAGTCGGTGCGACAATGAAGCTGAATCCTCACGGAGACATGGCAATATACGACACTATGGTAAGGCTCACCCGAGGAAACGAAGCGCTTCTCCACCCCTTCATAGACTCAAAGGGCTCGTTCGGCAA
The DNA here is from genome assembly GCA_905235695.1 of uncultured Clostridia bacterium. Taxonomy (GTDB): domain Bacteria; phylum Bacillota; class Clostridia; order Oscillospirales; family CAG-382; genus UMGS882. Next base: position 1,294 of record CAJOMW010000151.1, read on the forward strand.
GCAGTATTCGGACATGGTCTGCGCCGCGCCGCGTTACACCGAGGCAAAGCTCGACGAAATATGCAGCGAGATATTCGGCGGAATAGACAGAGAAGCAGTCGATTTTCAGGACAACTACGACGGCACGAAAAAAGAGCCGGTTCTGCTGCCGACAGCTTTTCCGAACATCCTCGTATCGCCGAATACAGGTATCGCCGTAGGTATGGCGTCAAATATATGCTCGTTCAACCTTGCGGAGGTATGCGATGCGGTTTGCGAGTATATAAAGGACGAAAATACAGATTTTCTCGATATAATCAAGGCGCCCGACTTTTCCACCGGCGGACTTCTGCTCTACAACAGACAGCAGATGGAGGAAATATATAAAACCGGCAAGGGGTCCTTCAGGGTAAGGGCAAAATATACTTACAACAAGAAGGATAACTGCATAGAAATAAACGAGATACCGTATACGACAAAGGTCGAGGCGATAATAGACAAAATAGCTCTGCTCGTAAAGGAAAAGAAGATAAGCGAAATATCGGACGTGCGGGATGAGACCGGTCTCGAGGGACTGAGAATAGCAATAGATCTGAAGCGCGGAGCGGATCCCGACAAGCTCATGAAAAAGCTGTATAAGCTCACTCCGCTCGAAGACAGCTTCTCCTGCAATTTCAACGTGCTTATAGAAGGCTCGCCGAAAATACTCGGAGTTTCCGAGATAATCGAAGAGTGGCTCGCATGGAGGACGGAGTGCGTAAAGAGAGAGCTGTACTTCAACCTCAGCAAGATGAAGGAAAAGCTCCACCTGCTTTACGGCCTTGAGGAGCTGCTTCTCGACATAGACAAGGCTATAAGGATAATCAGAGGCACGGAAAACGAAAAGGACGTTATCCCCAACCTCATGAAGGGCTTTGGTATAGACGAGGTACAGGCTGAATATATAGCCGAAATAAAGCTCCGCAACCTCAATAAAGAGTACATTTTAAAGAGAATAAGCGAAAAAGAAGAGCTCGAGAAAAAGATAGCCGAAACGGAAGATATTTTAAAGAGCGACAGAAAGGTCAAAAACCTCATTTCAAAGCAGCTTGCCGACATAAAAAAGAAGTACGGAAAGCCCAGAAAGACAGAGATACTGTACGAGTTTGAAGAGCAGACCGAAATTGTAAAAGAGATTGAGAAATACCCCGTAAACGTCATTCTCACCTCTGAAGGCTACTTTAAGAAGATATTGCCGCCGAAGTCCGACAAGGCAAAAATCGAGGAGCACAACCTCAAGTCCGGCGACAGGATACTTTGCAGCTACGAAGCCTCCAACGAGTACGACCTACTCTTCTTCAGCGACTCGGGCAACGTCTACAAGTCAAAGATAGACGACTTTGATGCGGTAAAGCCGTCGTCGCTCGGCGACTATATCCCGGCAAAGCTCGAATTTGCCGAGGGAGAAAAGGTCATAATGATGATACCTACGCTCGACTACTCCGGAGACGCTGCGATATTCTTTGAAAACGGCAAGGCGGTAAGTATCCCGATATCGTCCTATGCAACCAAAACCAACCGCAAAAAGCTCACCAACGCATACAGCACCGATTCCCCCGTCTGCGGAATATTCTTCCTCCCAAAGCGGGAGGGCAGAGGCTTCCACACCGAATATATTCTCATTTCCTCGGGAAACAAGTGCATAATCATGAACTCTTCACAGCTCACCAAAAAAGTGACGAGAACGTCCTCCGGCGTTATCGTGTTTACCATTAAGAAGGGGCAAAAGATAGTGAGCGCAGAGGAGTTCCATGACGACGGAAGCGAAGAGATGAAGGTGTACTCGAAGTACCGGAAGTCACGGCTTCCGAGCGCCGGGACTACCTATTCTAACGAAAAGCAGGAAAGCCTGTTCTGAAAAAATCCCGAAGGGATTTTTCAATGCAAAATGCAAAATTGGCTGGGGCGCAGCTTTCGATACTCTTTTGCTGTTTTACTGCTAAGCGCAGGTGCGGCTACCAAAGTGCCACAGGCACTTTGGGGATAGCGGGTTGTACTTTTCTTGAAAAAGAAAAGTACCAAAAGATTTTTGCCCTTCCCTCTTGCGGGAATGGCAAATCGAAGGACGCTGCGTCGGCACATTACGGGTT
>CAJOMW010000152.1 GCA_905235695.1 uncultured Clostridia bacterium
TCTTAATAAATTTTACAAATTTCTATACACTGTCTTTACTGAGTCCTGCCCGAGGATTTCTCTGAGAAGCGTCAGCATCGTCTCGTTTATCTGCACGGATTTGGTCATACGGAGAGTCTTTTTTGTATCGGCAAAGTAAATGAACGTCGGAACAGCGCCGTATGAGAATATCTCGAGAAGATTCCGTGTCCTCTCGAACTCCTCACCTTCGGACGAGTCTATTTTAAGAAACAGGCACAGCTTTTTGCCGTCGGCGTCGGTAAGCGGCATACCGGAAGTCGGCTTTTTGCCGTGGGCAGATCCGTCTGCTGCCGTCGGAGTCTTGAACTCGTACGGCTTCACAGAGCCGAGGCTCACCTTGTACACTTCTTTTCCGCCGGGGCTATCGCCCTTTGCTTTATCTTGTGATTCATCCGCGATAAGTCCGTCATCCGGCACAGGGACGACCTTGCTGACAAGTATCTTTGCCTCTCTTATTACCTCTCCGTTCTCGTCGGTATCGTTTGTGTCCTTAAATGACAGCTCGCCCGCGGCGACTATCGCCTTTCCGACCTCAAGCAAGGGTGAGAGCGTTTCGTATACGTTCGGGAAAACTATAAGCTCGACGTTTCCGTATACGTCTTCGAGGTTGACAAACGCCATGCGCTTTCCGTTTTTGGAGGTAGTCACCTTTTTTGAAGCGACCATGCCGAGGACCTTTACCGTGTCTTTCTCGTGCATTGTCGGCTCTTCTCCGCGCGGCGGATTTGCCGCATCGTACAGCTCATCGCTGCTTACGGTGCCTATCCTGTGCGCCGTATCGGAATAGCGCTCGAGTGGGTGACCGGATATATATATTCCGGCTATCTCCTTTTCCATTGCGAGCTTTTCCATGTAGTCCATCTCCGCAAGGTCCGGATAGTCTATATTCATTGCGGAATACGAGTCGGAGTCCGAATCGTCCGACATCGAGAACATATCGTACTGACCGGAAATGCTCAGGCGGTTTCTTCTCTGGAGTGCTTCAATCGCACTCTCGTAGACTGCGAGAAGCTGGCTTCTCTTTTTGCCGAACGTGTCAAACGCCCCGCATTTTATGAGGCTTTCGAGCATGTGCTTGTTTATTTCGCCCTGCGGCATACGTGTGAGAAAGTCCTCGAGAGAGGTGAAATCTCCGTTTTTGCGCTCCTCGACGACTTGATTTATGAAGTTTCTGCCGACGTTCTTTACAGCAAGCAGTCCGAATCTTATATTATCCCCTTCTACGCAGAAGCTCGAAAAGCTCCTGTTTATGTCGGGCGGAAGCACCTTTATGCCCATGCTCTTGCAGTCTTCTATATAAAGAGCGACCTTTGCCGCACGGTCGAGAACGCTCGTGAGCAGAGCGCACATATATTCCTTCGGATAATGCGCTTTGAGGTATGCGGTGCGGAATGACAGAACGGCATAGCAAGCGGCGTGGGACTTGTTGAAGGCGTATTTTGCAAATTCGCTCATCTCATCGTACAGCTCGGTTGCCGCCTTCTCATCTACTCCCCTCGCGATCGCACCCTCGCATTCGCTCGATCCGTCCTCCCTCTTTTTGCCGTGGAGGAAGTACTCCCTCTCCTCGTCCATTACCGCCTGCTTTTTCTTGCTCATGGCGCGTCTTACGATATCGGCTCTGCCGTATGAATATCCTGCGAGCTTTCTGAATATCTGCATTACCTGCTCCTGGTACACTATGCATCCGTTGGTAACCGACAGTATCTCCTCAAGCCCGCTTGCTTTATACTCTATCTTATCCGGATTTTTTCTGTTTTCGAGATAGCGAGGTATGCTGTCCATCGGTCCCGGACGGTAAAGCGAAATCGCGGCGGTTATATCCTCGATATTTACGGGCTTCAGCCTTGTGAGAAGGCTTTTCATGCCCTTTGACTCGAGCTGAAATACTCCGTCGGTCTTTCCGGAGGATATGAGCTTATAGGTAAGCGGATCCGATATATCGACTTTTTTTATATCAAAATCAGCATGATTTTTCTGCACGTCTTTTTCTGCGTCAGAAATTACTGTCAGGTATCTCAGCCCGAGAAAGTCTATTTTCAGAAGTCCGAGGTCTGCGACGGTATTCATGGTAAACTGCGTCACTATGCTTCCGCGGTTTGCGGCGAGAGGAACGTACTCGTCTACCGGTTTATCGGTTATGACGACGCCGGCTGCGTGCACGGAGGCATGGCGCGGCATACCCTCTAGGCGCTTTGCTACGTCAATGACGTGGCGGAGAGTCAGATCGTTTTCATATATCGAAGACAGGTTAGAATTTTCACTCATAGCCTTGTCTATCGTCATGCCTATCGCAAAGGGAATGTTCTTAGCGACGGAATCGACTTCGGAGTAGCTTATTCCGAGCACCCTTCCTACGTCGCGGATTGCGGCTCTTGCCGCCATTGTTCCGAATGTCACTATCTGTGCAACGTGATCTCTGCCGTACTTTTCCGCAACGTATTCTATTACCTCCTGGCGTCTTTCGTAGCAGAAATCGACGTCAAAGTCGGGCATACTCACCCTTTCGGGATTGAGAAACCGCTCAAACAGAAGGTCGTATTTTATCGGATCTACGTCGGTTATTCCGAGGCAGTATGCCGCAAGACTTCCGGCTCCGGAGCCTCTTCCCGGACCGACCGGTATACCCTTGCTCTTTGCGTATGAAATAAAGTCGTTTACTATGAGATAATACTCAGCGTAACCCATTGATATTACGACTTCAAGCTCGTGCTCAAGGCGCTTTTCGTACTCAGTGCGGTCAAACGCCTCGCCCTTGCTCTCCATTTCGCTTATTCTGCGCTCAAATCCATCGTAGCAGAGCTTTCTCAGATACTCAACACAGCTCTTGCCGTCCGGAGGATAAAACGCCGGCAGAAACAGCTTGTCAAACTCAAATTCAAAATTGCACTTCTCTGAACGGTGTTTTCCAGCGCTTCTGGGTGTTCTGAAAACAGCGAGTACATGCTCTCCGTGTCCTTCAGATAAAACTCCTTTGTCTCAAATGCAAATCCGCCCTTTTCGGAGAGCGTCTTGTTCATCTGTATGCACATGAGTATATCCTGTATCTCGGAGTCCTCTTTGTCAATATAATGGACGTCGTTTGTCGCTGCGAGCGGAATATCAAGCTCCTTTGACATTTCACACAGCACCGCATTTACTATCGCCTGCTCGCGTATGCCGTGATCCTGCATCTCAAGATAGAAGTTGTCACTGCCATATATACCCTTCAGCAGTTTTGCGTACTCCTTTGCCCCGTCAATGTCTCCCGACACAATATGCCTCGGTATATATCCTGCAAGGCAGGCGGAGAGGCATATAAGCCCCTCGCTGTGCTCCCGGAGAAGCTCGATATCGGCTCTCGGCTTCGCATAGAATCCCTCGGTATATGCCTTTGAGACTATCTTTATAAGATTTTCGTATCCGGTTCTGTCCTTGCACAGCAGAATCAGGTGGGAATACTCGGAGTCGGAGAGCTTGTCCTTGCTGAAGCGAGAAGATGGTGCGACGTATATTTCACAGCCGATGATTGGCTTTACGCCGTTTTTTTTGCACTCCTTATAAAAATCGACGACGCCGTACATTACGCCGTGGTCGGTTATGGCTACGGCGTTCTGTCCCGCTCTTTTGACGGCCGCCGGTATCTCCGATATCCTGCATGCGCCGTCGAGAAGGCTGTATTCACTGTGTAAATGAAGATGTACGAAGCCTTTTTCCATAACTCTGCTCCATTTCAGTCCTTTTTGCCTGTGAGCTGTTCGTACAGCTCGATTATTTTGGTAAGCCTGTGATTTACGCAGGACTTTGTCACGGGTGGCTCGTGAAGTGCCGCAAGCTCTGTGAGGTTAAGCGACGGGTTCTCCTCCTTGAGGCGCGCCGTATACGCTGTCTTATCAGAGAGAAGGTCATATTTGCCGTTTTCGGAGAAATACCTTATTGCCTCAAGCTGTTTTGCGGAAGCCGTCGCCGCTTTCTGCATATTTGCAGACTCAAAATTCATTCTGCGGTTGACGTCGTTTCTGACCTGCTTTTCGACTATCTTATCGAGAAATTCAAAAGCGTATTTCTGTGCGCCGACAAAGCTCAGAAAGCCGAAGATGGTATCTCCGTCCTTGAAATAGACTATGCCGTTGTTCTTGCGCTTGGACACCTTTGCGTCGAGACCGTTCTCCGAGAGAAATATGGCAACCTCGTCCGCCTCCGGCTTTCCGGGAGCCTTTATCTCGAGATGATACCCCTTTTCCGGCGGATTCACAAAGCCGTATCCGACGAATACGCCCCTCAGAAAGTGCGAGGCGCAGGAAGGGCATTTGAAGGCTGATCTGTCGATAAAGGTAAAGTCGTCCTCAAAAAGCTTTAGGCCGTAATTATATGAATTTCTGCAGCACTTTTTGTCTATTTTAAGTTCTTTAAGCACGCTCTTTACAGAGGCGCTGTACGTCTTCTTTTCCATGGCAAATCCTATTTTATTATCCTAATTTCCGGCTCAAGAGCCACTCCTTTTTCTTCGAGCACCGTTTTTTGCACGAGTGATATGAGCCCTAACACATCGTCCGTAGTCGCTCCGCCCTTGTTGACTATAAAGCCGGCGTGCTTTTCGGATACGTACGCTCCGCCGACGTTCTTTCCCTTCAGTCCGCACTCCTCTATAAGCGCACCTGCGAAGTACCCTTCCGGGCGTTTGAATGCGCTTCCGCATGACGGATACTCGAGCGGCTGTTTATCTATCCTCTTTTGCATTGTCTGCTTTGCCTCATTCATAAGAAGCTCTGCGTCGCCTTCCTCGAGGACAAAAGATGCGCCGAGTATAACGCCGTTTCTGCTCTGAAAGACGCTCGTTCTGTACCCGAAATCGCATTGTGCGTTTGTCAGTCTCTCAACCTTGTCACTCTCTGCGTCATAAAAATCCGCATATTCCAAAACCGACGATATTTCCGAGCCGTATGCGCCGGCGTTCATGTAAACAGCGCCGCCTATGCTTCCCGGAATACCGTACGCAAACTGCATACCGGCATAGCCCTTTTTGCACATTTCATAAGCGAGCTTTGTAAGCGACACTCCACAGCCGGCATAGACGTGAACTCTGCCGTCCTCGCCTTTCTCTGCGGAAAATCCCTTTACTCCCGTGGTCACTACCGGTACAAAATCAAGCTCTCCTTCGGGGATGAGCACGTTTGACATATTTCCGAGAACATAGTATTTTTCTCCGCTTCTATAAAGCTCTC
>CAJOMW010000153.1 GCA_905235695.1 uncultured Clostridia bacterium
GCAACCGTCAGCATAAAGAAGGGAACAGTACCCTCAGCCTGATATGCAAACTTCAGGACAAGCGGAACTATCACCGTGTTTGAAATAATGGGGCAGAGAAGGGCGAGTATCCTGTTCTTTCTCAGAACATAAGCGCCGATTGCTCCTATAAGTGAAGCGAGGCTCCCGAAAATAACGTCCCATATTATACAGCCGCCGAGAATATTTGCTATTATGCAGCCGATAAATACCCCCGGGACAGCCGCGGAGGTGAAGCAGGCGAACACGTTCAGCGCTTCCGAAAACCTGACCTGTATGACGCCGTTTGCGAGCGTCGGAAGCAGAAGATTTTCAAGCTCTGTCAGGACGACATAAAGAGCCGCTATCACGGCTCCGTACAATAACCATCTTAACTTTTTTGTCTCTTTCATAATAAATTCTCCTTTAGTTTTGTTTTAGGTGAGGAAGGTCTCGAACTCACCGCTAATAATATACCATAAATCGCTTAAATTTACAAGCATATTTTGCATAATGTAAACGTTTTTTCGCATAATTTGGCGTTTTATATAAATTTTCTTGACACAGTGCCTCTCGGTTGGTATAATATAATATGGTACGATTATAAAATGAGGAGGTATAATGATGTCTGTATACAGAATGGCGGATCTCAATATACAAATTGACAATAAATATAAGTATACGGATATCGTATGCCGCGATTATAAAGCTCCCGACGGAGCAAAGGCGGATTTTGTCGCAAGGGCATCTGAGAGCGAGCGGAAAAAAGACATTATAACGCTTCCTAATGCTTCTGAAGGCTATCTTGAAGCTCTTTCCATATACAGGAGCATAGCTAATCAGCTTCTCGATTTTGACGGTTTTATACTGCACGCATCTGTCGTGGAAAAAGACGGCGTTGCCTACGCCTTCTCGGCTAAGAGCGGCACGGGGAAGACTACACACAGCAAGCTCTGGACGGAGAGATACCCCGATTCTCGCATAATAAACGGCGATAAACCTCTGATTCGCAGGCTTGACGGTACTTTTTACGTGTACGGCACCCCCTGGTGCGGCAAGGAAAGCTATCAGGTTAATACCCGTGCGCCGCTTCGCGCTCTTTGCTTTATCGAGCGTGCGGAGAACAACGAAATTTGCGGGATTTCTTCAAATGAGGCAGTCAATCGCATTCTTCCTCAGCTTCTCATGCCTAAAGACGCATCCGGAGCTGTAAAGCTTCTCGGTATCATTGATGAATTTCTATCTGTAACGCCGGTATATTTGTTGAAATGCAATATGAAAACCGAAGCGGCCGAGGTAGCATACAACGGCATGGCAAAAGATGGGAGTAATGCGTGATGGACGAACTTACAATGGACGAAATAGTCCCTATCATGCTTGAGGTGCTTGAGAGCGGTGCGGAGTTCAGACTTTGTCCCAAGGGAAGGAGCATGTTGCCGAGCATAAACGAGGATACAGATTCGGTAATGCTTGCAAGCCCGAATGATCTGCGTATAATGGATGCTGTTCTGTATAGACGGAAAACGGGCAATTACGTCCTCCACCGCATAGTTGCCGAACACGGCGACTTCTACGATATGTGCGGAGACAACCAGACTGTAATAGAGAAGGACGTTCCGAAAAGCTCTGTGCTTGCAAAGCTAACGGGAGTTTACAGGAACGGTGAATATATTCCGGCAACCGACGCTTCTTACGTAAACGGAATAAAGAGGCTTTACAGGAAAAAGCCGATTATCCGCTTGATTCAGCGTATTAAGAGCAAAGTGAGAACACTGTTGAAAAAAGCTGAAACAGTTGCAAAATGAGTAAATAATTATTGGCAATGATAAGTAAAGCCGCTCCGGTTATCCGGAACGGCTTGAATTTTTGAGTTTTATTATATCACTGCTTGTTCTCGCTGTCTGACGCTGCTGTATCCTGTACCGCAGGAGCAGCAGGCGATGCATTGTTCGCATTTGCGGCTTTTTTCTTTTTTGACTTCTTCAATATTAACTTTACAACCACTACCGTTATTATAACTATTACAGCAAGCAGTATGAGCGAGGGAAGGGCATAGGAGAGGTATACGAGAAAGTCCTGGAATCCGTCGGCAAAATCGGAAAATCCGCGCAAGGTGGATTGAGATATTCTCTCACCGAAGCTTTTAGGCGTTGACTGTATCTGCTCGGTCTTATAAACTTCGTATACATATACGTCTATGGTCGAATATGATATAAGCGAGTCGTACTTTCTGAGGGTGCCGGATAAGCTCTCTATCTCGTACCTTACGTCCGCAAGCTCGGATTCGAGCAGGAGAACATCGTCAAGGCTGTCAGCCTTCGAGAGTATGTCGAGCAGTCTCTCTTCGCGCAGCTTTGCGCTGTCAAGCCTTGCTTCCGAGTCGAAGTACCTCTCTGTTATATCTTCGTTGTTTTCAGACGAGCGGGTTACTGTTCCTATGTCCCCGGTTTCGTTTCTGAACGCCTTGTAGTTTTCAACAGGAACTCTTATGGTATAATAGCCGCTTCTGTCGGAGCTTCCCTCAGCTCCGTAGGTTTCCGACGTTTCATAATACGCTCCGTATTTTTCGCAGAGTCCGTCGAGAAGGGAAATGGTCTTGTCAAATTCGGTAGTCTGAATAGTAAAGCTCGATGAGTAAATTATCTTTCTCGCTTCTTTTGACTTTGTGTTGATTTTGGCTTCACTGCCGTCAAAATCATCGGCGTAATTTGCCGAATATGAGAAATTTACTGATGAGCCGGAATATTCAGCTATTTCCAGTTCTTCGGGAGAATATTCATAGTTGTCGTCCGATGAATAGCCTTTGTAATAGCTTGACGAGCAGCTTGCCATGACGAGTAATGCCGCAAGAATAACCGCAATAAATGTCAAAAATCTTTTTGCTTTCAAGAAAATCATTCCTTTCTCAAAATCATTT
>CAJOMW010000154.1 GCA_905235695.1 uncultured Clostridia bacterium
CCGACTACTTCCGTTGCCGTAAGATCCTTTACAACTGTAATAGAGGGATTGAATCCGTCCTTCGGGTATACCCATGCGGCATTGGTGAGACCGCTCAATGAGCTTACTGTGGAGAGATTGCTTACCGTATTCGCATTACTGTCGGTAGCGCCGTTTACATATACGTTGGATATGGAGGATATTCCGCCCTCTGTTGTCTCTACCGCACCCACTGATATGCTTCCGGAAGTTGAGTTAAGCGAAGAAGTGATTGCTGCTTCGTGAGATATGGGACCTGCTGAGGTGTTGCCGCCTGCAATGCCGCCTGCAATGCTGCCCGAGCCGGTTACTGTACCTGCGTTGTTGGCGTCGGTTATCGAAGAATCGTCTTCACTTGCATGGTTTACTCCGACTATACCGCCTGCATAAGAGCCGGTAGATGTTATATCACCGGAGTTCTTGGCAACTGAAATAGTTCCGACGTTGTTGTATCCTACGATACCGCCGGCATAAGCCGGATATGTGCTGTAACCGGTTGCTCCGACGGAAGCTGTGTTCTGAACTCTGACGATACTGCCGCCGTTGTTGCATCCGGCAACACCGCCTATGTATAATGCTGCGGCGTTGCTGAGTATTTGACCGGAAACGGCGCCCTCGTTGACTGATCCTTCGATCGAGCCTCTGTTTTCACCGACTATACCGCCTATTTCAAGCAGATAATTCGAAGAACTGCCGCTGATTGCCGCAAAGCTCGTGCTTCTCTTAACAGTACCTATGTTCTGTCCGACTATACCGCCTATGAAGGCGTTGAATGACGGGGCAATCGAAGCGATTGCGGCGCTGCTGTTGCTGTCCTCGATGACGGTACCTGCGGAAGCATATCCGGCGATGCCGCCTATGTAAGCGTTGATAGCGCTTCCGCTGCCGAGAGAAATCGTGCCGTCGGAAGAACAATTTGATATTGTGGTGTTGCCGTCAGCCTTTGCGACTACGAGTGAAACATATTTTGTGCCGCTGGAAACGGAAGAAACCACTCTTACATTCTTGATAGAAGCGGAATTGGTATATCCGAAGAGAGCAGCATATTCGCCGCCACTGACGTTAAGACCGGAAATCTTGTAGCTTGCGCCGTCGTAAGTTCCTGCGAACGGATACGAAGCGCTGCCTATCGGAGTGAAGGCTGAGCTGAGGGTGATATCAGCCGTCTGCTTGAAATAAATTCCGTTGAGGGTGCTGCTCGCTGCGCTCGTCGAAAGAGACGCAAGGTCAGCTGCACTCGATATCTGATACGGATCTGCTGATGTTCCCGAGCCGCCGGAATATGCATAAGCACCAACGGTGAGCAATGCAACTAAGAACAATACTGCTGCAACTAATTTCTTTTTGTTCATTTTGATCACTTTTTCCTTTTCTCTCAATATTATTTTACGCATTTTATGCTTTGATTTAATTATACTCAAAAACGAGCGTAAATAAATGTATATTTTGTAAACTTTGAAGTAAGCAGTGGTGTTTTTCGGGATTTTTTAGTNNNCAAGTACTCATTGCCTTTTCAAGGAGGAGCTTGGATTATTTTGCACAGCACAAAATTTTTATATATTTTTCCGAAAAATATTGTTGCTTTTTGTAGAATATTTGCATTGACAAGACGGGCTTTATGTGGTAATATAATGTTATATTAGAATATTATGACTTTTGGGGAAATGTAATAATGTAGAGTATTTTACATGCCCTATTTTGTTGTATTCCGGACTTCAAAAGAGCAATAACGTGAAAGGAATATTTGACAATGGCTAAGTATGTATTTGTTACCGGCGGCGTCGTGTCGGGACTCGGAAAGGGTATAACAGCCGCATCTCTCGGCAGACTTCTGAAGGCGAGAGGCTTAAAGGTCGCAGCACAAAAGCTCGACCCGTACGTAAACGTAGATCCGGGTACCATGAGCCCGTATCAGCACGGCGAGGTATTCGTTACCGAAGACGGCGCAGAGACCGACCTTGACCTCGGCCACTATGAGAGATTTATAGACGAGAATCTCAACAAGTATTCCAACCTCACGACGGGTAAGGTATACTGGAACGTCCTCAACAAGGAGCGCAGGGGCGAATACCTCGGAGAGACCGTTCAGATAATACCCCACATTACCAACGAGATAAAGGAATTTATATATAAGGTAGGCAAGAAGACCGACGCCGACGTCATAATCACTGAGATAGGCGGCACTGTCGGAGATATCGAGAGCCAGCCCTTCCTCGAAGCAATACGTCAGATATCCCTCGAGCTTCCGAGAGAGGACTGCATATTCCTCCACGTAACACTCGTTCCGTATCTCTCCGGCTCAAACGAGCACAAGTCAAAGCCAACTCAGCACTCCGTCAAGGTAATGCGTGAGATAGGCATACTTCCCGACCTCATCATCGCCAGATGCGATGTTCCCATAGACGACAGCATAAAGAGCAAGATTGCCCTCTTCTGCAACGTCAGAAAAGACTGCGTAATAGAAAACCTCACCGTTTCAAACCTCTATGAAGCTCCCATAATGCTCGAGAAACAGCATTTTTCCGATATAGTTCTCGACAGGCTCGCCCTTACGGCTCCAGAACCCGACCTTACAGAGTGGAACGAGATGCTTGAGAGGATCGCCGCAAGAAAAGAGACCGTGTCCATTGCTCTTGTCGGCAAATACGTAAAGCTTCACGACGCATACCTATCGGTGGCGGAGGCTCTCAGACACGCCGGATTTGAAAACGCCTGCAAGATAGATATACACTGGATAGATTCCGAGGAGGTCACCGACGAAAATACAGAGGAACTGCTCGGCGGCTGCGACGGCATACTCGTGCCGGGCGGCTTTGGAAACAGAGGAATAGAGGGCAAGATAAGCGCAATAAAGTATGCGAGAGAAAACGATATACCCTTCTTCGGTATATGCCTCGGAATGCAGGTAGCCGTCATAGAATACGCGAGAAACGTACTCGGACTCAAGGACGCAAACTCCTCCGAGTTCAACACCGACTGCCCGTGCGTAATAGACCTCATGCCCGACCAGCACGGAAATATCCCGAAGGGCGGAACGATGCGTCTCGGCTCGTATCCCTGCCGCATAAAGCCCGGCTCGCTGCTTGAAAAGTGCTACGGCACCGAGGAAGTCGGCGAGAGACACCGCCACAGATACGAGTTCAACAACAACTACCGCCAGACCTTTGAGCAGAGCGGAATGGTTTTCGGAGGACTTTCTCCCGACGGCAGGCTCGTCGAGGAAGTGGAGCTTCCCGGAATGAATTTCTTCCTTGCCGTACAGTTCCACCCCGAGTTCAAGAGCAGACCGAATAAGGCTCACCCGATATTCAGAGAGTTTATTGCGGCGGCGAAAAAGTTCCATAACGGGAAATAATTGAATAATACACATTAAACGCTCTGCATTTTGACTGTGCAGAGCGTTTGTTTTATGCTCTATAGTTTCCGGAGCAAAGATTGCAGAGCATTTCCGATGACCAGACGTTGTTTGGCATTTTCTCAAGATCGTTATATTGGTATTTTATTATCATTGACGGCGAGCCGATGCTGTTATCCTGCGAATTATCGTATACGTACAATTCGTCGCACACTTCAAAAAGCATAGGAAAGAGCTTCATTGCCCTGTCATATCTTTGACGGATCTTTTCTTCCGGTACTCCATGACCTTTGTGCTTAACCCTGTATGCCACGCGGCGGACGTTTATATCCGGATTTGCTGTCAGAATAAATATGCATACTACGGTATATCCGGCTTGTTTTGCTCGCCTCATCAAATTATAGTTTCTTTCGGTTGACAGAACTGTTTCAAAAGTGAAGCTTTCCTTTTTGTCGAGTAAATGTTCTCTTGTACTCTCTGCGATTTTTGCGGCCTCGAGATCGGAGCATTTAAGATGCCGTTTTATTTCATCGGCGTTTACATAGTGACCTTTGATTTTGCAGCATGACGTGATGGTGCTTTTTCCGGACCCGTTAGGTCCCGCAAAAACCGTCAAAACCGGTCTGCTTGAGTTATTATTCATTGGAATCAATCTTTTTCAGCGTTCCGGTGCCCGGATCAAGATAAGTGAAGGATTTAATTTTTCCGGAACCGTCGGCATTTTTAACTGCGTTTTTTACTGCTTCGTCGAGTGCCAAAACGTCTGTTACCGGTGTTTTTGTCACCACCTGAAAAGGGAATCCGCTTTCTGATACAAATTTTCTTAGAAAAACATTTATTGCCGTGCTCAAAGGTATACCGAGTGCTTCCGCTATTTTTTCCGCTTCGGCTTTTGTTATATCATCAACTCTTGTTGATATGATTGCCATGATGCTGCCTCCCGATAGTTATTTAATATTAGTATGTTCAACTGACTTTATATTATTATATCATGCTCACATGAATTTGTCAACT
>CAJOMW010000155.1 GCA_905235695.1 uncultured Clostridia bacterium
AACGCTGTTTTTAACATTGCTCTCCCTGTCCCCGAGGGAAAAGTACAGCCTTTGCGGAATGCGGCGCAGCTTTTCGCTTTTTGCGTAATCTATGAACCCCGGATACCAGAAAGAGCCGGATGCCGACGCTGCTCTGTCAAAAATATCGGTCTTGTAAAGAGAGTATATTGCGAGAAGTCCTCCGAGCGAATATCCGGCTATCGCAAGGCAGGAAGTCTCCGACTCCGATGCACTTAGAGCCTTTGGAACTATCTCCTCCGCCAGCTCTTTTATATAATCGTCCGCACGTCCGCCGTAACAGCCGCCGCCAAAGGCGTTTTCGGCTTGCCACGGAGTTGTGTCGCTGTCCCAGTCAAGATCCGATACGGCAATCAGCAAAAAGTCTTCGCCGGTCATTTCAAGACACTTTTCGTATACCGAGCCGCCTTCTTTTTCATAGGTGTTGAGAACGACGGCGGGAACAGGCTTACTTGTCGAATCGGTGCGGAATATCTCAACTGTCTTGCCGCATATTTTCAGTTCTTTTTTCATGCTGCGCTTCTCTGTTCCTTAAGTTTTACAGTATTGTACCACAAAGTTGTATTACTTGTTAAAATATTGTATTAAAACACTGTTAACAAACGCCGAAGATAGACTTTTTGGCACAAAAAAGTTGCCTTGCTGAGGCAGGGGAGAAAGGGATATCTGAATACCGCACAGCGTTTAAGAAAGCGTTACGCAGGCGCAAAGAAAGTCAGCGCCTGTAAATTGCCCGACCTCTCCTCCGGACTTATGATGCGGCGCAATCCGTATTTTATGCTCTGCCTCTGATTTTTCCGGCTGCGGTGAAAATCAAAAATGCCGCTATATCCACCGCCACAAAAATGCCGCTATATCCACCGCCACTATCGTAGAGCCTACGGGAGTGCCGGCGACTATCGAAATTAGAAGCCCCGTTACCGCACATATAACAGAGAGGACGGCGGAGCATACGGTTACCGATAAAAAGCTCTTGAACAGCCGCATTGCCGAGAGGGCAGGGAATATGACAAGCGCCGATATGAGCAGAGAGCCGACGAGATTCATAGCGAGGACTATTATTACCGCAGTGATTGCGGCGATTATCAGATTGTATAAGTTGACTTTTGTGCCGACCGCCATAGCGAAGCTTTCGTCGAACGTCACGGCGAAAATCTTGTTGTAGAATACCACATAGGCCGCTACGACTGCAACGGAAAGTCCTATGCAAAGCCAAACCTCGGATTTTTTCAGCGTCAGAATGGAAGTCGAGCCGAAGAGCGTGCTGCAAACGTCGCCGGAGATGTTTGAGGACGTAGAGAACAGATTCATTATAAGGTAGCCTATAGCAAGCGCCCCGACGGATATCATTGCGATAGCCGCATCGCCCTTTATCTTCGTGTTCTGCCCCGTGCGAAGCAGGAGAACTGCGCATATAACCGTCACGGGAAGCACGAGAAACATATTGTTTGACAGGTTCATGGCGGATGCCACCGCCATTATCCCGAATGCGACGTGCGAAAGCCCGTCTCCTATGAATGAAAAGCGCTTGAGTACGAGCGTCACTCCGAGAAGGGAGGCACAGAGCGCTATAAGCACCCCGACGATAAACGCATACTGTACGAATGGCTTTTCAAAGTAAAATACTATCGTGTTTAACATTTCAGTCATCCGTATTTTCCTCCGAAGATATGCTTTTCAGGCTTATATACCTTTTGCCGATACTGCTTGCCATATACTCGTCCGCTGTGCCGAAGAACGTCTCGGAGCCGATGTGAAGTATGTGGCTTGCGTATATCAGCGCAGCGTCGACGTCGTGGGATATCATGATGACAGTCATTCCCTCGTCGTTAAGCTCCTGCAGCAGCGAGTACATCTGAGACGCCGCACCGGGATCAAGCCCCGAAACAGGCTCGTCGAGAAGTATGACGCTCTTTGCCGCGCACAGTGCCCTCGCAAGCAGAACTCTCTGCTGCTGACCGCCCGAAAGCTCACGGTAGCAGATGTTTTTGAGATTTGCAATTCCGAGCTTTTCCATGTTCTCCTGCGCCGTTTTCTTTTCCGCCTTGCTGTAAATGGGACGAAGCGATGCGCTGTTCTGACAGCCCGACAGAACTATCTCCCAAACAGAGGCGGGAAAGTCCTTCTGAACGTCGGTCTGCTGGGGGAGGTAGCCAATCGTCACGGGCTTTGCCCCGTCGCCGAAAGATATGCTCCCCGAGAGCGGCTGCTGAAGGCGGAGCAGCGTCCTCATGAGGGTTGTTTTTCCGGAGCCGTTGTTGCCGACGATAAACAGAAAATCGCCCTTGTCAACTTCAAAAGACAGGTCCTTTACAAGAATGCCCGAATCGTATCCGAGCGTAAGGTCTCTGCATATTATCTGAGCCATTTCTTATCCCTTTCGTATTATCCGCTCATCCGAGCGCCGTTTTAAGCACGGAAAGATTCTTTTCCATGACCGAGAGGTACGTTTCACCCTCCTGCATATCCTTTTTGGTGACCGATTGCATTGAGTCGAGCGAGAGTATGTTCTTCTCATGACTTTTGGTGCTTGCCGCTACGGTTTCCGCTAATTTTCCGTCGCCGCCGTCTGTTATTAAAATGTCTTCAAGCCCAAGCTCGTCTACTTTTTCAGTCAGGAAAACTATCGTCTCAAAGCTCGCCTCGGTCTCGGCCGAGCAGCCTTCAAACGCCGCACAGTACGAAAGACCGTAGTCGTCAAAAAGGTATCTGAACGGGAAGCGGTCGGCAAAGACGAGAACCTTGTTTTTTGCGTTATTTGCCGCCGTTTCGTATCTTTCGTCAAGCTCATCCAGCTTACCGGCGTAGCTCTCTGCGTTTTCCACGTACGTTTTTGCATTTTCCCCGTCGGCTTCTGAGAGAATGTCGGCTATGTAATTTACATACAGCTTTGCGTTTCTGAGAGACAGCCAGACGTGCTCGTCGTATTCCTCTTGTCCTCCGCCTTTTTTGCCGCTCTGCATGCCTTCAACTGTTTCTTCGGCTTTTGCCGCGTCTCCGAGAACGTCAAGAAGGTCTATCACAATCATGTCGTCGTTTTCCGCGTTTTCAAGCGCATCGTCCACCCATTCGTCTGATTCTCCGCCGACATATATGAATACGTCGCAAGACGATATTGCGAGAACGTCCTTCACCGACGGCTGGAACGAGTGCATATCGACGCCGCTGTCGCAGAGCAGCTCAAGATTCAGATTTTCCGTTCCGTCCGCTATTTCCCTTACCCAGTCGTAAGCCGGGAATATGGTCACAACGACGTTTATTTTTCCGTTGTCCTTCTCCTCGGGCACTCCTCCGCATGAAGCGAGGGAAAGTAAAAGAAGCGCCGACAGGACGAGAAATATGATTTTTTTCATGTATTGAGTTCCTTATAATTTGAAATTGATAATCGTTATCAAAATTATAGCGGCAACACACCGGGGTATCAATGTGAAAATGATTATCAAATTGTTAATTATATTTAAATTGCAAATATATATATTTTATTTTGCCGGCTTAAAAAGCTCCGCAGCGCAAAAGCACTGCGGAACCGTAAAAATTATCGCTTTGTACGGGGATTTGTCTGAAAAACCGATGAAGGCTGCCTTTCAATGTTACTTTTTGTCTTTGGCGAGCTCATAGCTGTCGTCCAGCCTTTTACAAAGCTCCTGCTCCGGAATATCGGCGTCAAGCGGTATCGTGTACCAG
>CAJOMW010000156.1 GCA_905235695.1 uncultured Clostridia bacterium
AAATTACGGGATAGTAGCGTATATATAAAAATAAGGTCTTTCAACTGAGAAAGACCTTTATGTTTGTGCCACTTTTTACTTAAAAGCTTTAAAGACGAGGAAAATTCATAGTGAAAATTTTCGCTCAAATTCTCGCAACGCCGCTGTCCTTTGCCGCTTTTGCGACGGCGGAGGCTACGGCGTCCTTGACGCGGGGATCAAAGGCTTTGGGGAGTATATAATCGTCGGCAAGCTCTGAGTCCGATATGAGTGATGCGAGTGCATGAGCGGCGGCAATTTTCATTTCCTCGTTTATATCGCTTGCCCGCACGTCAAGCGCTCCGCGGAATATGCCGGGAAAGGCGAGGACGTTGTTTATCTGGTTCGGATAATCGCTCCTTCCCGTGCCGACTATCCTTGCGCCTGCCGCCTTTGCCTCGTCCGGAAGTATCTCCGGCTCGGGGTTTGCCATGGCAAATATTACTGCGTCCTTATTCATGCTCTTGACCATATCGGCGTCAACGAGATGCGGACGGGAAAGCCCGAAGAAGACGTCTGCACCCTTGATTATATCACGCAGTGTGCCCTTCTCGTGGTTTGGATTGCTTATTTTGGCAAGCGCTTCATGCTCGGAGTGCATCTGCACGTCTCCGTCGCATATTGCACCGTTTTTGTCGCAGAAAATCAGGTTTTTGACGCCGTAGGACAGCATGAGCCTGCCTATTGCACAGCCTGCCGCACCGGCGCCGTTTATTATAACCTTTATCTCATCTGTTTTCTTCCCCGTAAGTCTCAGCGAATTTATCAGAGCCGCAAGCGCTATGACAGCCGTTCCGTGCTGGTCGTCGTGGAATATCGGAATGTCGGATATTTCCTTGAGCCTGCGCTCTATCTCAAAACAGCGAGGTGCCGCAATGTCCTCTAAGTTCACTCCGCCAAACGAGCCGAGCAGAAGGCTTATCGTGCGGACTATCTCGTCCGTGTCCTTTGAGCGTATGCAGAGGGGGATGGCGTCGATGTCGCCGTATTCCTTGAACAAAAGGCACTTGCCCTCCATTACCGGCATACCTGCCTCGGGACCTATGTCGCCAAGCCCCAATATCGCCGTTCCGTCGGTTATGACCGCAACGGTGTTCCAGCGCCTTGTCAGCTCGTACGACTTGTTTATATCGTCCTTTATCGCAAGGCACGGCTCCGCAACTCCCGGCGTGTACGCCAGCGAGAGCGCCTCGGCGGTGTCCGCCTTGACGTTTGCCTTTATGGATATTTTGCCCTTCCATTCGTAGTGCTTTTTGAGGGATTCTTTTCTGATGTCCATATTTTTTATGTTTCCTTTCGGGAGGGTGTGATTTGTTGTTTTGGGGCGCTTCTTTAATCCACAACGGTTTACATAATCTTGATTTTACAACATTATGTAAATGCGTTTTCGGCAAAACCGAAGATTTATTGCTGCCGAATGGCGTCCGAAGCTCATTTTCAAAGATATTTTTATTATAGTATAGACTTTGTGATTTTTCAATAGCTTTTTTGCGCTTTTTGCAAAATAAACGCTAAAATTTTCCGAGGTCTGACGGCTCTACCCCTCGATTATCTGCCTCGGCACGGGAACGCCGAGCCCGGTGCAGAGATCGTATCCTACCCCGGCGGAAAACCTGCCGTTCGAGCCGATAATAACGTCGTCAAAGTAGTATTGCGGAACGTCGTATCGCGTCGCTCCGGCAAGCGTGTATAAATATGACGCGATATTTCTGCCGTACAGCGATTTGTTGCCCCTCTGAAGCAGCCGCGCACACATTCCCGAAAATATAGGAGCACTCACACTCGTGCCGCAAATCGTCGTAAACCCGCCGCCGAAGTCTCTGTTGTATACAGAGTAGCCCGGATCCGTGCAGGCGTCGAGCGCAACGTCCGGCGTCGCCCTGAAAGCGCCTGACTTTTCGGGTATACCCTCAAATATACTCTGCCAGTACGGTATACCGGTATACTCACTCGGACCGCCGCCCCCGTTCTCCCATGCACTTATAGCGAAGGTGTCGTTGTCCCTGTTTCTGTGGAATACCGTGCCGCCGACGCTCACTGCCGCATCGGATGACGACGGGAAATACACCTCTCCGCCCACGTCCCCGGCAGAAGCTATAAATACGGCACCGGATTCCTTCATGATGCGAGTAAACTCCTCCTGCCCGATAAATTCGGGGCTGCCCCAGCTCATGGAGATTATATCCGCTCCCTTGCCGACGGCAAACTGCACCGCCGAAAACATGGACTCTATGCTCGCCTCAAAGGCGAACACGCACATTATCCTGGCGGCTGGCGCTGCGGCGTATGCCCATTGTGTGTCCGCACTAGCCTCGATTGACCAGGTGCGGAAAGTGTAAGTATTCGTGCCGTCGGGGTAGTAGACCTCAAGCTCACTCTCGGGCAGGTCGTACCGCTCGCCGAAGAGCCGGAAGTCGCTCTCGACGCTTTCGTTCTTGTATGCCAGAATACAGGCAATGGTTATGCCGGTCCCGTCTGTCCTCAGAGTGCTGAGACCGTAGGTCTGACCTATTATCTCGGGCGTGAACGGAGCACCTCCGGAGACGGAGGCCTCCATGTAAAAGCTGTGCGCGCGAGGCGTGTAGAGAGGATATAGCGGCATTGTTTCGCGATAATTTTTCATAGCTTTCTCCTTTATGTATACAGGTATACTTA
>CAJOMW010000157.1 GCA_905235695.1 uncultured Clostridia bacterium
ATGGCAGCTCTATGCCAAGGAAAATGGGACAGAGGACATATTAAAGCTCGTTGACGACGAAACGAGAAAAAATCTCTCGTCGAGATATGAAAAGATATATAACATTCCCCTTATCGGATACGGAACGAGCATTGAAGAAATCAAGCGGCTTATATCTGAAGGTTATTTTCTGCTTAAAATAAAAATCGGTTCAGATCCCGACAAAGACGGCTCTCGGGATAAGATGCTTGAGTGGGATAAGAACAGACTTCTCGAAATACACAATATCGCTAAGGAATACACTACCCCATACACAGATTCCGGTAAGATTTTATACTACCTTGACGCAAACAGCAGATATGATACGAAGGACAGACTTTTCCGCCTTCTCGACTATGCCGATAAGATTGGCGCTCTCGACAGTATTGTCATATTTGAAGAGCCGTTTGAGGAAAATATGGTCGTTGATCTTTCGGATATTCCCGTAAGAGTGACTGCCGATGAGTCGGCTCATTCTCTTGAGTCGGCACTAGAGAGGATCCGGATGGGCTATACGGCAATCGCCATAAAGCCAATAGCGAAAACCGTCTCCGAAAGTCTTCAGATCATAAACGTAGCATAACATTCCGTGCTTCTGTGCGGATTTGACGGTCAATCCGTACATGGTAGAGATAAACAAGAATATTGCAGCAAGAATAAAGCCTTTCCCCGGCGTTAAAATTGCCGTATTTGAAACGAACGGCGCTCAGAACTATGTAAATTGGGAAAAGATGAAGTCTTATCACCCCATGTACGGAAAGGCAAAGTTTTTGAATTCGGACGGTTGTATAAGCGAGCTCGACGATGAGTTTTACAGAGTCAGCGGCGGTTTTTTCAGAACGTCGGAATATTACGAAAGCAGGGTGTAACATGAAAAAAACATACGGATTCGGAATTATCGGATGCGGAGTAATTTCAAAGTGGCACGCAAGTGCGGTTGAAAATATTGAAAATGCTGCGCTCATAGGCGCATACGACGCATTCAAGCCGAGCGCCGAAAAATTTGCAGCCGAACATGGATGCAGAGTGTTTGATACGCTCGAAGAGATGTTTGACTGCAAGGAGATAGACATCGTTTGTATCTGTACACCGAGCGGACTGCACACGCCAATAGCCATTCAAGCGGCAGACGCAGGAAAAAACGTCGTCGTCGAAAAGCCGATGGCGATAACAAAGGATCAGATCTCAGATCTTATTGCTGCGGTTGAGAGAAACAAGATAAAGCTCGCAGTCATATCACAGCTCAGGTTTACCAACGCCATGCAAAAGGTAAAGTCCGCAATAGATAACGGCGAGCTCGGCAGACTTCTCGTTGGCGACGTATACATGAAATATTACCGTTCCCCGGAATACTACGCATCGGCAAATTGGCGCGGAACGTGGGAAATGGACGGCGGCGGAGCGCTCATGAATCAGGGTATACACGGCATCGACGTTCTCCAGTACTTAATGGGCGGCGTAAAGTCGGTTTTCGGCGTATGCAAAACGCTTGCAAGAGATATTGCCGTGGAGGACACGGCAAGCGTCGTAGTTGAGTACAAAAACGGCGCGGTAGGCACGATACAGGGCACTACCTGCGTTGAGCCGGGCTATCCGAGGTACATAGAGATAAGCGGCACGCGCGGCACGGTCATGCTCAAGGAGGACGTTGTAGTACGCTGGGACGTGGACGGTAAGCAGCTTGACGAAAGCCGGATACCGAAGGGCAACTACAACTCATTCAGAAATCCGGCTACGTTTGACCTTGAAAATCACAGAAGACAAATAGCAGACCTCATTGACGCAATAGAAAACGACAGAAGGCCGCTCGTTGACGTTTACGAGGGAAAAAAGCCGGTTGAAATAATTCTTGCCGCTTACGAGTCCAGCAGGCTCGGCAAAAAAATAATGCTCGAATAACATAAGAAAGGATATAATATTATGAAAATTTCACTTTTAGCGCTTCCCGATCAGCAAAAAACAATTTTTTCCAAAAAGTATTTTGAAAGGCTCAGAAAACAGGGCGAGCTGAAAATTTACGACAGAGAAAACTATGACGACAGAGCATATCTGCTCGACTTTGTAAAGGGCTCTGACGTTATTATCACAACCTGGGGTTCCCCTAAAATGGAAAAGGACATACTCGACGCTTGTCCCGCTCTCAAAGCAGTTCTGCATGCGGCAGGAAGCGTAAAGCCCATAGTTTCCGACGAATTTATTGCAAGAAATATAAAAATAACGAATTCCGCCTGCGCTATCGGAGAAGGCGTTGCGGAAACGGCTCTGGCGTTTGCCATATCCGCCTGCAAGGGCTTCTATACGCTGAACGAAGATACAACTAATCAGCTTTGGCAGGAGAATATAAGGACAAGAGTTAAGGATTTTTACGACATAACAGTCGGCGTTATAAGCGGCGGATATGTCGGAAGACACATGGTAAAGCTGCTGAAGAACTTCCATGTCGACATTCTTATGTACGACCCCATCCTTTCAAAAGAACAGATAGCCGAGATCGGTGCGCAAAAAGTGGAGCTTGACGAGCTCATGTCAAGGAGCGACGTTGTGACGATTCATGCGCCGTCGATCCCTGCCACCGACAACATGATAAACAAGGATAACCTGAAGCTCATGATGGACGGCGCTGTGCTTATCAATACCGCTCGAGGCTCTGTAATTAACGAAGCAGACCTCATAGAGGAGCTCAAAACAGGCAGAATTTTTGCTTGTATCGACGTTACAAACCCAGAACCGCCGGCAAAGGACAACGAGCTGAGGTTTATGAAGAATGTAATACTCACACCGCATATCGCCGGAACCGTTTCAAACGGTCTGAGAAGAATAGCTCTTCACGTTTGCGAAGAGCTTGAGAGACTCGTAAGCGGCGAAAAGATGAGAGCCGAAGTAGACCTCTCTCAGCTTTCTAAACTTGCATAAGGAGATCTTGCGATATATATTGGGCGGTATTTATGTATATCGCCCTTTATTTTGATTTAATGCGAAAATTTTTAAAAACTCTTGACAAAAGCCACAAAATAATATATAATCTCTAATTGTGGAAAGGTTTTCATACAGGTTGATGACTTTT
>CAJOMW010000158.1 GCA_905235695.1 uncultured Clostridia bacterium
GAGCGGATATTTATCCGTGGGGTTGAAGGTCTTTTCAACAACTGCACCGGAAATTACGTTGCGGAGCTTTGTTCTTACAAAAGCCGCGCCCTTGCCGGGTTTTACGTGCTGAAATTCGATTATCTGCATTACGCTGCCGTCCATATCGAATGTTATACCGTTTCTGAAATCGCCTGCTGTTACCATTGTTAGTTCCATTCCTTTCATTCCGGAAGGTTGTTCATTTTTCTTCCGTGCGTTTATACGCATAAATTTACAAGTTCATTATACTATATTTTTCCCGATATTGCAATAGCTTTTTTACAAAATTATAAGTTCTTTCGGGCTATGCGTCAAATTTTTGCATCCGGTTTGCGTAATATTCACAATATCTTCAATTCTTACGCCAAACTCGCCCTCGATATATATTCCCGGCTCGACGCTCAGAACCGCTCCGCTCGGGATAGCTCTCGACTCGCCGGAAGAAAAATTCGGGGATTCGTGTATCTCAAGTCCGAGCGAATGACCGAGGGAATGTCCGAAAGTGCCGTCATATCCGCGCTTTGCTATATAATCTCTCGCTATCTTGTCTATCTCTTTGCCGGTCTTTCCGGCGGATATTCCTTCGAGCGAGAGAAGCTGTGC
Source organism: uncultured Clostridia bacterium (assembly GCA_905235695.1). Lineage (GTDB taxonomy): Bacteria > Bacillota > Clostridia > Oscillospirales > CAG-382 > UMGS882. Next base: position 625 of record CAJOMW010000158.1, read on the forward strand.
GGCAAGGACGGTATCGTATACATCCTTCATCTTTTCGGTCGGTTTTCCGATGCATACAGTCCTTGTCATATCGGAGCAGTATCCGTCGTACGCAGCGCCGAAATCCATGGTAAGGAATCCGTTTCCGAGCGGTATATCGGCAGGTACGCCGTGCGGCATTGCCGACTTTTTGCCGTTTACGGCTATGGTGTCGAAGGCAAGCCCGGATGCGCCGTGCAGCTTCATATAGTATTCAAGCTCTATTGCAACGCGGCTCTCTGTAAGCTTTCCGTCAAGGTTGTCTGATATATAGCCTACGATATATTCAAAAGCCATGTCGGTTATGCTCTGCGCCTTTTTTATTTTCTCCACTTCTGCTTCCGTCTTTACGGCTCTGAGAGCGCCGGCAGGTGCGGATGCGCCGTATTTGATATTGAGTTTAGCGAAAACGCTCTTCAGCCACTCAAGCGATGCGCCTGTAACGTAGTTTTCCTCAACAAGAGCGGTCTTTCCCGTTCCTATTTCCAAAGCGAGCTTATCGTATACGCCGTTTTCCCAGAGCTTAATATCAACGTATTCCGGGACAGTTCCGTCTTTCTGAGCCTGCAAAGCGGATTCGTAGTATCTGAAATCGGTTATAAAAGTAACTTTTTCCGGTGTGACGGCTACTATTCCGGCCGATGACGGGAAGCCCGTAACGTACCTTCTGTTGACGGGCGAAGTAAACAGAAAAGCGTCGCAGTCCTTATCGGCAGAATTTTCAATCAGTTTATTCCACAGTTCCAAGGCATTATCCCCCTTATCCAACAAAAGAGGCATACTCTTTCTTCATTGAAAGCGCATCCTCAGCCTGAGTGCCGTCTGATTCGCATATTATCGTAGGCGAGATCCCGAGGTCTGAAATCGCCTTCATAAGCGGCTCAAAATCGGGACCGTAGACGGTGTCCTCAAAGGTAAGATGTCTCTTTTCACCGCCCTTTGTATACTCAATCTTTGAAAAGTGGCAGTGCAGACATTCAGCGTACTTTGCGCCCTTTGATTCTGATATTATATCGAAAACGCGCTTATAGTCGTCTGCGCTTTTGAATACTCCGCCCTGTTCCCTTGCGTTCATGTGACCGAAATCCACTACCGGCACAACTGTTTCATCGACCGTGCACAGTGCAAGCACTTCGTCGAGCGTGCCGAGCTGGTTTACCTTGCCCATTGTCTCAATCCCGAGCTTAAAGCCGTAAAGTCCCAAGTCCTGCAACACGCAAAGCGCATACTCAAGCGCTTTTTTTGCATACTCGGTCGCAACATCTCTGTCAATTTTTGAGCATGAGCCGGCGTGTATGACCATAGTCTCGCCGCCCATGTATTTAAGCGCTCTCGCAGAGTCAACTATGTACTTTGAGCTGCCGAGCCGCTTCTCCTCCTCAAGCGACGAGAGTGAGATGAAATACGGTGCGTGGATAGATAGCTTTATGCCCGCCTTGACTGCATTTTCGCCGAGCTTAGCGAAGGTTTCATCCGAGGCATTTACGCCTCTGCCTGCCTCATACTCGTATGCGTCGAGTCCAAACTCTTTTACCCATTCCGGCGCTTCAAGCGTACTTTTTTTGCCGTCCTTATAGAAGCTCTCGGAGTTTCCTCCCGGTCCGAAAAGTGCATTTGTCATTTGTATATCCTCTTCATTCCTGTGATTTTTCCTGCTTTCGCAAAAATCTGTTTATCAGCGGCTTTTCGCAAGCTCTTTTAAACCTGAAAAACAGTGATTTCTTGTCATTTATCGGCTTTACGAGTATGCAAACGCATCCGAGCCGCTTTCCGGCGACAATGTCCGTAAATATCTGGTCTCCGATGACTGCGGTTTGCTTTAAGTCAATGCCGTTTTCAGCCAAAAGCCGTTTATATTTATTTATTTTCGGTTTTCCGGCTTTTGCAATATATTTGAAGCCGAGATCCGTGTTATA
>CAJOMW010000159.1 GCA_905235695.1 uncultured Clostridia bacterium
TACTCATATATTATACCACATATATTGAAAAAATCAAGGATTTTTGAGATTTTTTATTATATTTATAACATTCTTTTTCTTTTTGACGGCATATTCCATTGTCATTGCGGCGCCGCCCCAGTTATGCTTAACAAATGCAATTACGGTATTCGATTTGTCTATCATCCATTCATTTCTCTTTATTATAGCAAGTTTTCTCGGCACTTTTTCAAGCGGAGGATACACGCTTTCGTCATATATGTCAGCATCAAAACTCATACTCAGGTATGGAATAACCAAAATCAATCTTATTTGCGGATATGAGTTCTTTATATCTTTTACAACATGAGCCGCCAACATATCGAAGTTTCCGTATCCTCCGAACAAAAACTCATTTTCGCCGCTATTGACGGCTTTTTCAATTTCCTGCATCAATATATTTCTTATATTGTTATCATAAATCTCGCTTCCGTGACCGCAAAACGTAACTGACATACATACTTCCCCTACCGTTCGATATAATAGTAAAATTTCTTTAATATTATAACATTGCTCAATATATTAGTCAATAGCTCAATAATAAGAGCAATATTTTATATGCCGATATGCTAAAATATATATGCATTTTATTTGAGGGGGTGCGGAAGTGAGCAAGGATATAGAATTTAAAAACCGCGACCGGTTTATTGAACTGGGACTGACTATTGCGGCAATCAGAAAAGTCAAAGGTTTGTCACAGGAACAGCTCGCCGAAAAGGCTCATATCAGCCGTTCGCATTTGAGCTCAATAGAAGCGCCCAATATAGTTCGCCCGTTTTCGGTCGAGGTGCTGTATAACATAGCGGATGCGCTGGATATGAGGGCGGGAGATTTGCTGAATGCAAAGTTTCCCGATGTATAATCAAATATTAAGAGGAAGTGACAATGCGTTATCACTTCCTCTTTTTTGCATAATTTGCAGGCATACTGCAGTATTCCTCAGACTGCTGACTTGTGCTTTGTCAGGAGTCTTGGCGGCGCAAAAACGCCGCTTTTGCCAATTTTGCACAAAGCTTTTGTCAGAGCTTCTCCACCATCTCTGCTACCTCATTGAGATAGTCGTTGCTGAACTTCTCTATCTCGCCCTTATCGCAAAGCTCTGCGAGCGTCTCGGGTCAAAAGGCATTCTCGCAAGAAGCTCAAGGCCGTGAGCCTTCGCAGTCTGCTCCGTCTTGCCTTTGCCGAATATCTCTATCTTTTTGCCGCAATCCGGGCAGAGGACGTAGCTCATGTTCTCGACTACTCCGAGTATCGGGATCTCCATTTTCTTTGCCATATTTACTGCTTTTGCTACCACGAGCGAAACGAGCTCCTGCGGGCTTGTTACCATTATGACCGCATCGACCGGGATCGACTGGAAGACAGTCAGCGGAACGTCGCCCGTTCCGGGAGGCATATCTACGAACATATAGTCTACGTCTTCCCAGATCGTATCCGTCCAGAACTGCTTTACCGCTCCGGCTATTACCGGACCTCTCCATATTACCGGGCTTTCGACGTCCTCGAGGAGAAGGTTTGCCGACATTATTTTGATATTTCCGTGCGATATTTTGGGAAGCATGAAGCCGTCGTAGCCGGAAACCGTTCCGCCAAGTCCGAATGCTTTCGGTATGGACGGACCGGTTATATCTGCGTCAAGTATCGCCGTATTATAGCCCTTTCTCGACATTAGCACCGCGAGAAGGGAGGTCACCATTGATTTGCCTACTCCGCCTTTTCCGCTGACTATTCCTATCACCTTTTTTACGGTGCTGTTTTCGTTCAGCGGTTCGAGAAGGCTCTCGCGGGAGGCGCACTCTGCCGAGCAGGTTGAACAATTATGAGTACATTCTTCTGCCATTTATTTAAACTTCCTTTCGGTTGATTTTCGATATCATTATATTATCTTTCCCCTTTTCTGTCAAGTGCAAACGCTCATTTGCATATAATCCTGAGTTAGTATTAACAAAATTGACAAAAAATTGACAGGTAAAATTCACTTAATCACCTACATGAAAACACATTGTACATTTATAATAGCTCAGTAAACGTTTTAGAAGGGAGAATTTGCATGAACGAAGAGAAGACAGAGACAGCGGAAGCTACTCCGGATACCGATATAAAAAAGGCAAATAAGAAGGATGAGAGCTCCGGAAAAAAGCAAAAACAGTTCAAGGGCAGGAAAAAGAAGAAGAAGCTGAAGAAGATAATCATAATAATCATAATTCTGCTTGCCATACTTGCGTTCGCCGCATATAGAATGGGCTTTTTCGGAGGAGGAAGCTCCGGCGCATCGGATACATACAACACGTACACGGTCTCGAGAAGGGACATACAGACCGTGCTTACCGGCACGGGAACCCTTCAGCCGTTCGACTCCTACACCGTTACGGCTCTATCCACGGGCGAGATACTCGAAGACTACTTTGAAGAGGGCGACGAGGTGGTCGAGGATCAGCTTCTGATGAGGCTCGATTCAAGCAATCTTGAATCTTCACTCGATCGTGCGCAGAACGCCTACGACAACGCAAAAAAGAACCTTGACGACCTGTATGATGACAGGAACGATCTGAGAGTTACCACCGACTACGCCGGAATTATACAGGTAATGGATCTGAAGGTCGGCGACGACGTTATGCAGGGCAGTGCGATAGCGAGCATAATAGACCGTGACACCATGCTCATAGACATTCCGTTCATGCAGGAGGACACGTTCAACATAAGCCGCGGAAGCACGGCGGTCCTCACGGTCGGAGACACCCTTGAAGAGTTATACGGCACGGTCGACAGCATAAAGGCGTCGTATTCCGTCAACTCAAACGGCGTAAAGACGGTCGACGTCACGATAGCCGTCAAAAATCCCGGCGTCATAACCGAGTCTACCTACGCTACGGCAAAGATAGGCGAATACTCGTGCACCGGCTCGTCGCACTTCTATTACAACGTCAATGAGAGCGTAAAAGCCGAGTACACGGGAAAAGTAAAGACCATATACAAGGACGAAGGCGACTACGTAAACAAGGGCGACGTTATAGTGCTTCTCGAGAGCAAAAATCTCGAAGACAGCATAGAGCGCTCCGAGCGCTCGCTCAGAGAGGCGGCTAACAGCTTAAAAGACGCAAAGGACGCCTTTGACAACTACGAGATAACCGCCCCGATATCCGGCACGGTCATAGAGAAGAACTACAAGAAGGGCGAAAAGATAGGCTCGTCAGGCGGAAGCAGCGCAAACGTAGTTGCGATAATATACGATATGTCCGCACTGAAATTTGATATGAACATAGACGAGCTCGACATCGACTCGCTGAGAGTCGGTCAGGAGGTCATAGTCACCTCCGATGCAAAGCCCGGCAAATCCTACACCGGATACATAACCAACATAAGCATCCAGGGCTCTACAAGCAACGGAACCACCGTTTATCCGATAACCGTCACCATAGATGAATACGGAAGCGCCGAAAGCGGCGATCAGCTGAGATCCGGCATGAACGTGGATGCGGAGATAATACTCGAAAAATATGAAAACGTACTCGCAGTACCGGTCGATGCGGTGGGAAGAGGAAA
>CAJOMW010000160.1 GCA_905235695.1 uncultured Clostridia bacterium
CTCCTTTCAAATTTCTCAGACTAAATTCTACCACTAAATTCCTTCTCATACTAACTTCCACCGCAACTTCCACTGTGGAAGTTACTTTGAGAATTTACTGTATATATTTTTTTGCTTTTTTTGCTACGTTTTTTATTGCAAAATTCAGCGCTATGTATTATAATAATCATGTATTTTGTATTCTGCGGAGTATTTGCAAAAAATCGAAATTCAGATATAATCATTTACTTACAAAAGGCAAGGTGCACACATATATGTTAACGGAAGTAAAGAACGGCGGCAGCATATCTGTCGGCATAGACGTCGGCTCGACTACGGCAAAGGTAGTCGTCGTAAGGGACGGCGAGATACTCTACGAGCGCTACGAGCGTCACTTTTCAAAGGTAAGAGAAAAGATACTCGAGCTTGTCGAGGACGCCTACCCATACATAAAAGACAGCACGTTCAAGGCAGCTCTCAGCGGCTCGGCAGGTCTCGGAATAGCAAACGTCACGGGTATACCCTTCGTACAGGAGGTCTTTGCGACGGCGGAGACGGTAAAGGAAAAGGAGCCTGACACGAACGTCGTCATAGAGCTTGGCGGCGAGGACGCAAAGATAATATTCTTCAAGGGCGGACTTGACGAGAGAATGAACGGCTCATGCGCAGGCGGAACGGGAGCTTTTATAGACCAGATGGCGTCGCTTCTCGACGTCACTCCGGACGAGCTCGATGCGCTTAGTCTTGACAGCACGAGAATATATCCGATAGCCTCTCGCTGCGGAGTTTTCGCAAAGACGGACATTCAGCCGCTCCTGAATCAGGGAGCGAGGAAAGAGGACGTTGCCGCAAGCATATATCAGGCGGTCGTAAATCAGACCATCGCAGGACTTGCGCAGGGGCGAAAGATAGACGGAAAAGTTATGTTCCTCGGCGGACCTCTGAGCTTCTGCATGGGACTGAGACGGCGCTTTACGGAGACGTTGAAGCTCGATGAGGAGCATGCCGTATTCCCTCCCTACGCAAAGTTTGCGGTCGCATACGGCGCATCGCTTTATGCGAAAAAGCAGCATGAGGAATTTACGTTTGACGGGCTTTGCACAAAGCTGCGCGAGTCGGCGGCGGTAAAGACGGGTATCGGCACGGAAGAGCCGCTTTTTGCAGATCAGGCGGAGCTCGATGCGTTTATCGCACGCCATGAGAGAGCCGACGTAAAGAGAGAGGATATATCAAAGTATTCGGGAAAGGCGTATCTCGGCATAGACTGCGGAAGCACGACGACAAAGCTCGTGCTTGTGGGAGAGGACTGCGAGCTTCTTTACAGCTACTACGACTCGAACAGGGGCGATCCCGTTGAGGTCGTCCGCTCACAGCTCGAAAAGATATACTCACTGTGCGAAGACAGGATAAAGATATCTTCGTCAGCCGTTACCGGCTACGGCGAAGAGCTGATAAAGCACGCCTTTCACCTGGACTACGGCGTCGTCGAGACGCTCGCACATCTCAAGGCGGCTAAATTCTTCAATCCGAACGTCGATTTCATTCTCGATATCGGCGGTCAGGACATAAAGTGCTTCAGAGTGCGCGGCGGAGCGATAGACAGCATAATGCTGAACGAGGCGTGCTCATCCGGCTGCGGCTCATTTATAGAGACGTTTGCAAAATCAATGGGCTACGACGTCGCCACCTTCAGCCGTCTCGGGCTTCTCGCCAAAAATCCCGTAAGTCTCGGAACACGCTGTACGGTGTTCATGAATTCGTCCGTAAAGCAGGCGCAGAAGGACGGCGCAACCGTCGGAGACATATCCGCCGGGCTCTCGCTCAGCGTTGTAAAGAATGCGATATACAAGGTTATACGCTCAAGCAGCGCCTCGGAGCTTGGGGAAAACATAGTTGTACAGGGCGGAACTCTTCTGAACAATGCGGTTCTCCGCAGTTTTGAAAGAGAGATTGGTCACGATGTTATCCGTCCGGAGATATCCGGGCTGATGGGCGCATTCGGAGCGGCGCTTTACGCTATGGCGGTTGAAAAGGAAGGCGGCTCTGCGATACTGACGCATAGCGAGCTGAAGAGCTTCACACACACCTCCACTTCCTCCACCTGCCGCGGCTGTACGAACAACTGCCATTTGACTATAAACATTTTCAGCGGAAACGAGAGATATATTTCCGGGAACAAGTGCGAAAAGGGACTCGGTCAGAAGGTGGCAGAGTCGAACTTTGCAAACCTGCACGAATTCAAGAGGCAAAGGCTTCTTGAAATAGCGGCAAGTGATATTCCCGAGCATCCGACAGCGGTCATAGGAATGCCGCTCGCACTCGGAATGTACGAGCTGTTCCCTCTCTGGCACGGCATTTTCTCTTCGCTCGGCTTTGAAGTAAAAACATCCGAAATGTCGACGAGAAACACGTATATCAAAGGTCAGCAGAGTATACCCTCCGATACCGCCTGCTATCCGGCAAAGCTCATGCACGGACATATAGAAGAGCTGATAGAAAGCGGCGTTGACGCCGTATTTTA
>CAJOMW010000161.1 GCA_905235695.1 uncultured Clostridia bacterium
GGAAAATTGGGAAGACATGGGACACCTTCTTTCGGAAGTTAGGAGTGAGGAGTTAGGAGTTATGAATGAGAATGAGAGTTAGGAGTGAGGAGTTAGGAGTGAGGAGTTAAGGTAAAAAATCCTACGGATTTTTTAATTAGATTGAAAAAATAACAATTAAACAAAGGCATAAAAAGTTTTTGACGACCTTGAGAAGAGCTTGTGGGTTTGGGCGGAGCCCAATCTCAATTAAAATTGCAAGCGGAGTCCGCTTCATTTATTGCAAATTTTTAAACCCGCTTTGCGGTTTTCAGACGTCTGCAAGGTCAATATACTGTGAGCCGTTTCGGGCGATGTAGTCCTTGCGTGCGGCTATGTCGTCGCCGAGGAGGGTATTGAACATTATATAAGTCGCCGTCTCGTCCTCGGGGTTTATTCTTATAAGGCGGCGCGTTGCGGGATTCATGGTGGTCTTGTTCATCATGTCCGGCTCGTTCTCGCCGAGTCCCTTTGAGCGCATTATCTTATATTTTTCTTTGCCTATCTTATTCAGTATATCTATCTTCTCTCGCTCGTTATATGCAAACTGAGTGCCGAACTTCTTCGACTCTATTTCGTAAAGCGGAGATTCGGCGATATACACCTTACCCTCTCTTATGAGCGTCGGAAGAAGTCTGTAAAACATGGTGAGGATAAGCGTTCTTATCTGATATCCGTCCTCGTCCGCATCGGTACATATTATTATCTTATTCCACTTGAGAGACTTCATGTCAAACTGCGAGAGATTTTTGTCCCTGCCCTTGGATGTGCCTATCTCGACGCCGCACCCTATGACCTTCAGAAGGTCTACGATTATGTCGCTCTTGAATATCTTGTCGTAGCTGCTCTTGAGGCAGTTCAGCGTCTTTCCTCTGACGGGTATGACCGCCTGATAGTCGGGGTTTCTCGCAAGCTTTACCGAGCCGAGTGCGCTGTCGCCCTCAACTATATAAAGCTCGCGGCGGCTAGCGTCCTTGGAGCGGCAGTTGACGAATTTCTCAACTCTGTTCGCTATATCTATATTCTTTTCGAGCTTCTTCTTTATGTTCACCCTCGCGCTCTCCGCATTCTCGCGGCTGCGCTTGTTTATGAGCACCTGCGAAGCCGCCTTTTCCGCCTGCTTCGGGTTTTCGGCAAAGAACACCTCGAGAGAATGGAGGAAAAAGTCGGTCATCGCTTCGGCGATGAAGGTATTGGTTATCGCCTTCTTGGTCTGGTTCTCGTAGCTCGTACGGGTAGAGTGGGAATTTACGATGAACACAAGGCAGTCCTCGATATCGCCAAAGGTTATCTTGCTCTCGTTTTTGGTATACTTGCCGTTATTTTTGAGATAAGTGTCAAACGCCTTGACAAATGCGCTTCTGGTAGCCTTGTCCGGCGAGCCGCCGTGCTCGAGAAAGCTCGAGTTGTGATAGTACTCAATGCGGTTTACCACATTTGAAAAGCAGAATACCATCTCCACCTTCAGCTTATAATCGTTCTTGTCCTCGCGGTCCCTTCCCTCACGCTCGGTCTGAAAATACACGGGCTTTGTCAGAGCGAGAGTTCTCGACGCTTCTTCCGCTTCCTCGGTGTCGTCTTCCGTATTTTCGTCGGCAGATTCGTCATCGTTATCCCCGTCTTCGCCGTCATCATCCGCATTTTCGCCGTCGGCTTCCTCGGGAACATAGTTTCCGTCAACGCTTATCAGCTCGTTTATATAGTCTACTATGCCGTTTTTATAGAGATACTCTCGCTTTTCATGCGTTCCGTCCCCGTTTTCGTAGTCGAGCGACAGGGTGAGCCCTGCGTTTACTATCGACTGCTTTCTGAGCGTCTCCTCAAAGAACGAAAGGGGGATATTTATATCGGTAAATACGTCGAGATCCGGCTTCCATTCAACGACCGTGCCGGTGCGGCGCCTTACAGGCTCCTCCGTGAGAAGCTCTGTTGTCGGAAGTCCCTTTTCAAAGGATATGGAGCACTTATTCTGCCCGGTATAGCTCGTTACGTTCATATATTCCGACGAGCACTGCGTCGCACAGGCGCCAAGTCCGTTGAGACCGAGAGAATACTCATAGGCCTCCCCCGCATCGTTGTCGTACTTTCCGCCTGCGTACAGCTCGCAGTATATGAGATCCCAGTTATACCTCTGCTCCTTCTCGTTCCAGCCGAGCGGAACGCCTCTTCCGAAGTCCTCAACGGTTATTGACTTATCCCTGCGAACAGTTATGTTTATTCTGTCTCCGAAGCCTTCCCGGGCTTCGTCGATAGAGTTTGACAGTATTTCAAAAAAAGCGTGCTCACAGCCCTCAAGTCCGTCCGAGCCGAATATTACCGCCGGGCGCTTTCTGACCTTGTCCGGACCTTTCAGCATGGTTATGCTGTCGTTTCCGTAATTCTTCGGTGAATGTGGGCGGTTGTTTGCCATTATTGCGACCATTCCTTCCAAAATCAAATCCTTATGGGACAGTGTATATACAAAATATGCCTC
>CAJOMW010000162.1 GCA_905235695.1 uncultured Clostridia bacterium
ATATGCAAGGGCGCAGAGTTCGGGAAAGGATTTTCGGTTGCCGGTCACAGTGCGTCGTCATCCAAGGCATCTGTTGCAAAATGGGCTAATGAACAGGTAAAGTAACGGCGCAGGATATCGGAAAAGGTCTGATTAAGGGCTGATGCTTACAAAAAAGGCGAGTTGATTTAAAATCAGCTCGCTTTTCTCTTTTCTCTTGATATGGTGACATCTCTTCAACAGGTTCTGAAGTACAGGTACAGTTATTTTCTTAATGTCAAAATGAGATTTTCTGAAATATAATATATAAATTCTAAAAAGAGGTGAAATTCATGAATCAGTCGGAAATGCTCGAAATGCTCGAGATATCTTCGATAGCATACCGCGACAATCAGCCGCGCTGCCGCTGCTCGAAGCTGATAGTCATCGAAAACGAGGCAACAGACGCAGAGTGCTTTGTGCGTATAGGCGAAAATATCGTCATCATAGCCTTTCGGGGAACAGATTCAAACATCAACCGATTTTACAACTTGTGCTTTGCAAAGAAGGTCATACCGTACGACAACTACGACACCGACATCCGTGTACATTCCGGATTTCTCGCAACGTACAAATCGGTTCGCAGCAGGATACTTCCGCTTATACCCGAAGAAGCCGAAAAAGTCGTTGTCACCGGTCACTCGCTCGGCGCAGCGCTGTCCGTTCTATGCGCCGTCGACGTTCAGTACAACTTCAAGAGCAAGGACGTGGAGGCGTACCTGTTCGGTTGTCCGAGAGTCGGAAACAAGGCTTTTGCAAAATCGTATGACAAGCGCGTGTTCAAGACGATGCGAGTGAGCAACGGGAACGACGTCGTGACAAAGATACCGCCGAAAATTCTCGGATTTCATCATGTAGGCATAGACATACATACAGGATCGGTCGCCCTGCCGCTAGTTTTGTCATTCAGGGATCACACTTCTCAGAGTTATTACAGAAACCTGTGGACAGCGATGAATTTCAGATGAAAATTATTCCTCTATGAGCTGTGCGTCGCGTATTCTCGCAATAAAGGCGGCTACATCCTTTGTAGCGACATCTTCCGGCACGTCATATTCGTCGAGGAGCTTTGCGGTAAGCTCAGAAATGTCCTTGCAGCCCTCGGCGAGCTTTTCCCATAGGAATGCGCCCGTCTCGTTAAGGGTTATCATGCCGTTAAATTCCTTTGCCGCTTCGCCCGTAGCCACTACTACGTACGTATCGGAAACCTTTCTCAGAATAAAACCGTTCTTTACTTTCATTTTTTAATCCTTTCCCATTATTCAAGCAAAAATGCTGTTTCCGTCGGAATCTATTCCGCAGAGAAGCGGAAAATCCTTAACGGTGAGCTTCTTTACGGATTCACAGCCGAGGTCTTCAAACGCTATAACCTCAAGCGACTTTACCGACAGTGCCGCAAGTGCGCCTGCGCCGCCAATGGCGCAGAAATACACGCCTTTGTGCTTTTTTATCGCCTCTGTGACGTCGCCGCTTCTCGGTCCCTTGCCTATCATGCCGATAAGTCCCTCATCCATCAGGAGCGGCGTGTAAACGTCCATGCGTGAGGACGTTGTCGGACCGCATGAGCCTATAACCGTACCCGGCCTTTCGGGTGTGGGGCCTGCGTAATATATCACTGCGCCTTTAAGGTCAAACGGAAGCGGTTTTCCCTCTTCTATCAGCGCTTTTATTCTCTTGTGAGCGGCGTCGCGCGCAGTGTAGACCGTGCCGGAGAGGAGAACCTCGTCGCCTGCCTTTATCTCGCCTGCCCTTGCCGCTATATCTTTAGTGTCAAGAATTATTGCCAAATATATTCGCCCTTCCGGAAATTATTTTTTGTCGTCTTTTTTGCCGAAAGTGTCCGGCAGAGATGAAAAGAAGCTGTCGACCTTAGCCTTGTGCTCCTTGAATATCTCGGCAAGCTCATCCTGGCGGCGGTACAGATATTTTACCTTCTTCATGTTTTCGCTGAGCTTTTCGTCGGACTCGGCCATTGTCCGCTCCGCCTCTTCCCTTGCCTTTGCGGCGGCATCGGCGACTATGCCGTCAGCCTTTGCGGACGCCTCGGATACGAGGTTTTCGGCGTCTCTTCTCGCAGTTGCGAGGATGGTATTGACGTTTGAGAGAACCTCTTCGTAATCCTTTGCGTTTTTCTCCATTGCGGCTATCTTAACGGCGGCATTCTCAAGGTCGGCCTTGAGTGCGGTTTTTTCGCTTTCTGCCTCGGACAGCTTATCGCCCTGTGCCGTCAGCGCAAGGCGCTGATTTTCGGCGTCGTTCCTGAGGCGCGCGTTCTCTTCTTCAAGACCTGATATCTTATTTTCCGCTTCGGCGATTTTTTCTTTAAGTCCGGCGTTTTCTTCATCGACCTTACGGAGTGCGTCTATTTCTCCGAGCAATTCGTCAATTCTCGCTTCAAGCTCTTCCTTTGAGCT
>CAJOMW010000163.1 GCA_905235695.1 uncultured Clostridia bacterium
AGCACATATTCCTTGATTTCACCGTAAGTTGCCTTACTTTCACTTTTAGTAAGCTCATAATCGTCAAGGTCAATCTTAACCTTTACATAATCATCCGGTCTTCGTTGGGACAAAAGAATAACCGTCTCCACATGCCCCGTTCTCGGAAACATATCCACCGCCTCAGCTCTTTCAGCCTTATATCCGCACCTGTCGAACTCCGCAAGATCCCTTGCGAGCGTGGCGGGATCGCATGATATGTAAACAATGCGCTTTGCGCCCATCTTCGCTATCTTTCTCGCCGCATCTTCGCCGCAGCCCTTTCTCGGCGGATCGAGGGTTATGACGTCTGGGCAAAGCTCGTAAAGCCGCTCGTCGTCGAGGGCTTTTTCTGCGTCGAGGCAGATAAATTCCGCATTTATTCCGTTTTTTTCTGCGTTGTATTTTGCGTCTGTCACAGCTTCCGGCACTATCTCAACGCCAATGAGACGTGTGCTGTTTTCCGCTATGCATATTCCCACCGTTCCCGTGCCGCAGTATAAGTCGAGCAGCTTTTCTCCGTCTTTGAGTGCGGCAAAGCGCTTTGCAATGCCGTACAGCACCTCTGTCTGGTCGTGATTTACCTGATAGAACGAGGCAGGGGAGATCCGGAAGCTTTTTCCGCAAAGAATATCATGCAGATAGCCGTCTCCGAGCAGATTTATCCACTTTTTGCCGAGCACGGCGTTTGTGCCGTTTGAGTTGATGTTTACGAGTACAGAGGTTATCTCCGGGAACTTGTCGGTGATATGCAAAGCAAAATCGCGCAGTGCTTTGGCGCTTATTGCCGACTCGTCGTTGATTATGAGCGTGAGAACGACTTTTTCGCCGCAGTCCTCCGTGCGCTTTGACGAGCGCATATATACAGCCCTCACTCCGCCTTTTTTTGTGACCTCATCATATATGCTGATGCGGTTTTTGTCTATGTATTCCGTCACTTCGTCCTTTATGCGTGAGAATATCACGTCGCCTATAAGACAGACGTCGTGCGGAACTATCCTGTGCGACATTTCCGCGTAAAAACCGGCTATGGCTTTGCCGTCCTTTAATGCTGAAATCGGATATATCGCCTTGTTTCGGTAGTGAAGGGTGCTTTCTGCCGCATGAAATTCCGATACCTTAAGCGGAAGATGCGCAATGCGCTCGAAAGCGTCGTTTATGCTCTTTTCCTTAAAGCGGCATTCCGCACTGTAATCGACGTGGCGAAAGACGCATCCGCCGCATTTGCCGCCGGCGGAGCAGGCGTCCCCGACTCTGTCCGGAGAAGGGGATATCAGGCTGTCTATTATGGCGACGGCATAGCTTTTTGCGACTTTTATTACCTTTGCCGCGACCTTGTCTCCGGCGCAGGCGCATTTTACGAAAACCGTAAAACCGCCGTCGGTCCTTGCAACACCGAATCCGTTCTGTGTCATGCCTGTAACGGCAAGCTCGAGGACATCGTTCTTTTTGAGATGGCTGTTATTCATAATTTATCTGCCGGCGGAAGAGAGATAGTTTTCGCCCTCTTCGACAACGGCTGCCGTAAGCTCGTCAAAGCCTTCTGCCTTTATGACTTCAGCCGTGTCGAGGTAGGATGCCATGTAACTTTCAAAATCGGCGTATGCGTTCTCCTGAAATACGCTTGTGTAGAAGATCGACGCATCGTCGATCGGTAAACGGAGGATTACGTGATAGCCGTAAACCGTCTCGACCACGTCGCTTATTTCGCCTTCGTTCAGCGCATAAGATGCGTCCTCAAACTCCTTTACCATCTGTCCTTTTCCAAAGTAGTATCCGTTGGGATTTGATGATACTCCGGGATCCTCGTTGTACTCTGCAATCAGCTCGTCGAAGTCCGCTCCTGCCTTTGCCTTTGCGAGAACTTCCTCTGCGACGGCTTTTGCGGTCTCCTTCTGCTCATCGGTTGCTTTATCGCCCATTACTCCGTCCGGGAATCCCACAAGGATATGCTTTACACGAACATAGTCGTTCTCGGCGTAATTTTCGAGGGTTTCTTTCTTTATCTTGTCGTAAAATTCGCCGCCTTCGGAGAAGAGGTGAGTATAGAGCGCATTGTATAAGCTGTACGCCGCTCCTGATTTCAGCAGGCTGTATACGGAAGCGCTGTACTGCGTGTCAGCTGCTTCATCAAGGCTTTCATATTTGCTGATAAGGTAGAGATATATGCCTTTTATTACGCTTTCATCAAATTCGCTTCTCTTTATTCTGACGCCGTTTTTGTCGCAGAGCATCGTCACTGCGCATGCCATCTTTATGATGTGGTCGTCAACATAGCCTTTGAACGTCTCTCTGTCGATTCTGCTGTTCATGAAGTCGTAGCCGTAGTAATATGCAGTCTGCTTCAGATAGTTCATGTAGTTGTACCTGTATTCGGCAAGTGAAACGTCGTATGAGTTGACTTTCATGAG
>CAJOMW010000164.1 GCA_905235695.1 uncultured Clostridia bacterium
CGTAGGTGTACGGCACCGCCAAAATGTTTTTTGAAAGGAATTTTAAAATGGCAAACAAATACGATATAGCGGCATATATATGGCCGTCTTACACGGGCGATGAGCCGAGAACGAGAATATTCTGGCCGGAGGGCTACGGAGAATGGCAGACGGTCAAGAGCGCGACTGCTAAATTTCCCGGACACGTCTGGCCACGCAAGCCTCTTTGGGGATATGTAAACGAGGCCGATCCATACGTTATGGAGATGGAGATAGAGGCGGCGGCAGCCCACGGCGTAAACGTCTTTATATACGACTGGTACTGGTACGACAACCGTCCGTTCCTCGAGCAGTGTCTCGACAACGGCTACCTGAAGGCGAGAAACAACGACAAGGTTAAGTTCTACGTAATGTGGGCGAACCACGACGCAAGCTCCCTCTGGGACAAGCGCACCTCCGAGAGATACCCGACGGACATTCTCTGGGACGGCAAGGTGAACTTCACGCAGTTCAAGACCATAGTCGACAGGATAATAAATATGTATTTCTCGCAGCCTTCGTACTACAAAATCAACGGAAAGCCGGTATTTATGCTGTATTTCCTCGAAAACTTCGTAAAGGGGCTCGGAAGCATTGACGAGGCTAAGAAAGCCCTTGAATACTTCAGGGAGCAGACCGTAAAGGCAGGATTCCCCGGACTTCATCTGCAGCTTGTAATCAGGAATAACACCTTTTCTAAATTCTGGGGCGACGAAAAGTTTGAGGGAACCTTCTGCGACGCGGCAAACTACCTTGAATTTGACAGCTACACCAACTATCAGTTCGGCTCCTGCACAGACGTAAAGCATCCGTATCCCGAGGTTCTCGATGCAATTAAGGAAAAGTGGAAGGAATTTGAGGATAGCTATAAGAATCCCTACTATCCCCATGTATCGCTCGGTTGGGACAACAATCCGCGCTTTAAGGAGCTTATGCCGACAATAACCACCGACACCACCCCCGAAAACATCAAAAAGGGCTATGAAGCGGTAAAGGAATACATAGATACACATAAAAATCTCGAAGCTCCGCTCATAACTCTGAACAGCTGGAACGAGTGGACTGAGGGCAGTTATCTTGAGCCGGACGACATAAACGGCTACGAATATCTTGAAAAGCTAAAAGAAGTTTTTCTCGGCAAATAATAAAACAAAAACCGCTCTGCCGCATGGCAGAGCGATTTGCATAATATAATATTATCTGTGTTCCCTACGCTTCCGAAAGTCCCTCAGCAACGCCGAGCGTTATTATACCCACTACCGTTATTGCTATCGCAGCATAGTGCTTCCATGAGAGTCTCTCCTTCAGGAATATGCTTCCCCACACCGCCGAGAGAACACAGTAGGCGGATATTACGGGAGCCGCTCCTACGCTGTTTGCAGAGAGAGCATATATGTAGGCAAACTGTCCGGCCGTCTCGCAGACCGCCCCAATGAGCTTCGGAGTCTCCCTCTTTATAAATACCCTTTCGCGCTTGATGACGAACACGTATATTGCCGCAACAAGCGCCATAAACAGGAACGTGAGCTCGTATGCGACGTTTGCCACGTCCTCGTCCATGTAGTGGAAAATGTTAGTCATAAAGGTGTTGTCCTCTTCGAGGATGACGCTGTCAAAGAAGGTTCCGAGCGCATCTATTATGCAATAGAGCACAGGGAGAAAGATGGCGAGAAAGCTCTTTGAATACTTTCTGTTCGCATTCAGCTGGCGCTTTGCCCTCGCCTCCTCGTCCTCGGTGTACTCGGCATATCCGAGCGCCGCAACGCCGGCGCATACGACAACAACGCCGACAGTGGATATGGCGTCGAGCCTCTGTCCGAGTATTAAAAAGCAGAGGATAGCGGCGATAGCGCCGGAGGAATTGCATATCGGCGAAGAAGCCGAAAGCTCAATGTATCTGAGCGTTACATAGCCGAATATCATCGAGAGTATGTACATCGACGAAGCCGGCAGGTAGTATATAATATCCCGAAAAGTTATGGGTGTGCCGGTGCATATTTCAAACAGTGCGTGAATACCCATTACAAGGCCGACGGCTATGACCATTTTCCAATGGCTGTACTTGTCGTCGGGCTTTGAGCCCACCTTGCTGAAAATGTCCGATCCGCTCCAGAACAGCAGCGCAAGAAGCGCCAGAATCAACCACATAAAAGTGCCTCCGTGTGATAAACATGTATAGTTTTTTAAAAACCGTTAACCATTTTATCAAATTTAAATGAATTTTTCTATACGTATTTTTTAACGAAAAAATATTTTATACATAAATGTCAAAATGTGTTGAGTTTTGCCATAAAAAAGCAGAAATGACTATTAAATGGTAAACGATTTTGGCAAAAAGCATATTGCAAAACGTGCGGAAGTAATGTATAATATAATACACAGAGCATTTGACAGTGCCGAAAGAACTGTCA
>CAJOMW010000165.1 GCA_905235695.1 uncultured Clostridia bacterium
TTATCATGATACATAATAACCCCGTATTATGAAAACAGTGTGAATAATTATTACAATTTACAATTTGTACAAATTTAATTTTTGGTATAGTGTATAATATATAAGAGCAAAAATTTGTTTTTTTGCCGGAATGGCAGTATGCGGGACATAACGGAGGCACGACAAATGAATTACAAAAACATATACGAAGTGCCTCTTTCGTCGCTGAGAGGCATAAGCACGGCAAGGGAAAAGCTGTTTGCAAAAATAGATGTCTTTTCGGTAGGCGACCTGCTGAACTTCTATCCGAGGGCGTACGAGGACAGGGGAAACGTCAAAGACGTTCTCGATACTGCGGACGGCGAGACGGTGTCGCTCGTGCTTGAGGTCGTAAGCCCTCTTACGAGCGCGAGAATAAAGGCAAACCGCACCGGCAGACCGATGACTATACAGAAATTCGTTGCCGCTGACGATACCGGCTCGGTCAAAATGACGTTTTTCAACAGCGATTTTCTGAAGAGCACATTTACAAAAGGAAGAAAGTTCCGTTTTTACGGTACTCTCGAGCGCACTCCGCGCGGCATTTCGATGTCTTCGCCGTCGTATGAGCCGTACTCCGAGAGCGTGCCGCTTCCTCCTTTTGTGCCGATATATCCCCTCACGGCAGGGCTTACGCAGAAAATAATATCCTCCTGCGTCCGTCAGTCGCTCGAGCAGTACAGAGATATCATAACCGAGACACTCGACGAAGATTTGCTCAGACGAAACGGCTTTATAGGTCTGTACGACGCTCTTTGTTCCATACATTTTCCCAAAAGCGCAGAGGAGCTTGAGAATGCGAGGAGAAGGCTGGCGTTTGAAGAGCTTTACGACTTCCACCTCAAGACAATGCTTATGGGAAGCCGCGAGAGAAACGGACGCGCTGTGCGCATAAAGTATCCCGATATGAAGGCATTTGCAGCTGCGCTTCCGTTCACCCTCACGACAGCGCAAAAGATGGCGATACAGGACATACTCATAGATATAACGCTCGCGCATGATCCGCAGTCCGAAAAGGAGATAAGGCAGGAGTACGCTCCGCCGGCGAGAAGGCTGGTGCAGGGAGACGTGGGAAGCGGCAAGACGATAGTTGCCTGCGCCGCTATATATGCCGTCGCAAAGAGCGGTTATCAGTCAGCGCTTATGGCTCCGACAGGGATACTTGCAAGACAGCACTATGAGAGCATCGGAAAGCTGCTCGGACTTTTTGGCATAAAGACGGTTCTTCTGACCGGCGGCATGAAGGCGGCGGAAAAGAGGGAGACTCTCGCACTCATTTCAAGCGGAGAGGCGGACGTAGTCATAGGTACTCATGCGCTGATAGAGGACGGCGTGGAGTTCAGGAATCTTGCGCTTGCGATAACCGACGAACAGCACAGATTTGGCGTAGCACAGCGAAAGACGCTCGAAAACAAGTCCGAAAATGACCTAAAACCGCACGTCGTTGTCATGTCGGCAACGCCGATTCCGAGGACGCTCGCCATGATAATGTACTGCGACCTCGACATAAGCATAATAGATCAGATGCCGAAAGGCCGTCAGCCGATAGAGACTTACGCCGTCGGAGACGATATGCGGGGCAGAGTTTATAAGTTTATAGCCGGTCTTGTAGAGCAGGGAAGACAGGCGTATATAGTGTGTCCGCTCGCAGAGCAGACCGATACCCTTCTCACAGCAAGCTACGAGATGAAGTCCGCAAAGGAGTACTGCGACTCGCTTGCGAAGACGCCGCTCTCGGGCGTTCGCACCGAATATATCCACGGCAAGATGAAGCAGACGCAAAAGGACGAGATAATGGCGAGATTTGCCGACGGCGAGATAGACGTTCTCGTATCGACCACCGTAATAGAAGTCGGCGTAAACGTGCCGAACGCCGTTGTAATGCTCATAGAAAACGCCGAGCGTTTCGGGCTCTCACAGCTTCATCAGCTCAGGGGCAGAGTAGGCAGAGGAAGCGAAAAATCATACTGCATACTCATGTCCCCGCTTCTCAAAAAGAAGAACACAAACGCCGCTTACGCAAAGCGCATGGACATCATCTGCAAGAACACGAGCGGCTTTGTGATAGCCGAAAAAGACCTTGAGCTGCGCGGTCCCGGAGAGTTCTTCGGAAGACGGCAGAGCGGAATATTCTCTTTCAAGATAGCGAGTGCGGCGGATATGGAGCTTGTATATCTGGCGAAGGCGGAAGCGGAGGAGACAATTCGCAATGAGAATTTGCGAACATAATACCCTGAAAGGAAAAAAGCAATGATAAACAAATACCTCAAAGTATACGGTGCCCGTGAAAATAACCTCAAAAATATAGATGTCGAGATACCGCGCGATAAGCTCGTTGTGT
>CAJOMW010000166.1 GCA_905235695.1 uncultured Clostridia bacterium
TATCGTGATATTTTCCTATAAATATCGCCGCATTTGAAAAAATATATGTCATTTTTGCCGAAAATGAAATAACGCTGAAAAATTTCTTGACTTAACCGAAAAAATATATTACAATATTACTTAATAATATGAGATATACACTTGATAAAAGAAAGGAATGTTCAGACATGGCTTATTATTTTGACAGCCCCTCGCATACATTCAGCGAATACCTTTTAGTCCCGGGTTATACATCTGAGGACTGCATACCCGCAAACGTCTCCCTGCAAACTCCGCTTGTCAAGTTCAAAAAGGGCGAAGAGCCTGCGATAAAAATGAGCATTCCGCTCGTCTCCGCAATAATGCAGTCGGTATCCAACGATACCATGGCAATAGCGCTTGCAAAGGAGGGCGGCGTTTCTTTTATATACGGCTCACAGTCGGTCGAAGACGAGGCGGCTATGGTAGCGCGCGTAAAGAGCTATAAGGCGGGCTTTGTCGTAAGCGACTCCAACCTCACGCCGGACAACACCCTCTCTGACGTCGTCGAGCTCGTCGCAAAGACGGGGCACAACACCATAGCGATAACCGACGACGGCACCCCTTCGGGAAAGCTTCTCGGCATCGTTACGAGCCGCGATTACAGAATAAGCCGTATGTCGACGGATACAAAGGTCAAGGAGTTTATGACTCCCCTCGAGAGGCTCATAACCGCTCCCGAGGGAACCACTCTCAAGACTGCAAACGATATAATCTGGGAGCACAAGCTAAATTCACTGCCGATAGTTGATGAAAACGGCAAGCTCCTGTACATGGTATTCAGAAAGGACTACTCGGATCACAAGGACAACCCCGATGAGCTTCTCGACGATGAGAAGAGATATATCGTCGGCGCCGGTATAAACACGCTCGACTATGAAAAGAGAGTTCCGGCGCTCATAGAGGCAGGCGCAGACGTGCTGTGTATCGACTCGTCGGAGGGATATTCCTGCTGGCAGAAAAAGACCATTGACTTTATAAGAGGCAAATACGGCGATACGGTAAAGGTCGGCGCCGGAAACGTAGTAGACAGGGACGGCTTTCTGTTCCTCGCCGAGGCAGGCGCAGACTTTGTAAAGGTCGGCATAGGCGGCGGCTCGATATGCATAACGCGCGAGCAGAAGGGCATAGGCCGCGGACAGGCTACGGCGCTTATAGACGTTGTCGAAGCGAGAAACGAATACTACGAAAAGACCGGAATATACATTCCCGTCTGCTCGGACGGCGGCATAGTTCACGACTACCACATGACGCTCGCACTCGCAATGGGCGCAGACTTCCTCATGCTCGGCAGATACTTTGCGAGATTTGACGAGAGCCCGACCACAAAGCTCAACATAAACGGCACCTACGTAAAAGAGTACTGGGGCGAAGGCTCAAACCGTGCGAGAAACTGGCAGAGATATGACCTCGGCGGAAAGGCAAAGCTCTCGTTTGAAGAGGGCGTAGACTCCTATGTACAATACGCCGGAAGCCTGCACGACAACGTCGCAAAAAGCCTTTACAAGGTAAAATCGACCATGTGCAACTGCGGCGTCACGAACATTCCCGACCTTCAGAAAAACGCAAAGATCACCCTCGTTTCCGCAACCAGCATCGTTGAGGGCGGATATCACGATGTCATACTCAAGACAGCAAAGCAGTAAAACAGCTTGGAAAATCATTCGCTTCCCGATTTTGGGAAGCGTCAGACCGCTGAAAAGTACAAGTCAGCGGTCTTTTTTGTGCCGCTGTTCGCGGCTTTTAAAAGTGGAAAGTTGAAAATGGAAAGTGGAAAGTTAAGGAAAAAAGCCTACGGCTTTTGAAAATTGAAAATGGAAAATTGAAAGTGGAAAATTGGTGTAACCCCACTGAAAAATGAGAAGTCTTTGGTGTTATCTACACCAAAAAGTCATATATAGCCCTGTTGAGGGCGTGTTGAGGCTTGGCATGGCACCGTCTAAAAAAGAAGCAGAAAGCAGCGCATACCACTTGCAAAAGCAAAAAAGAACCACTGCATAAGCCTCATCAAAACCGCGCCTTCTCTGCAGTCTCGTAACCGCAAAACCTGCCATGGCGCGGAAACGTGCAACATTCTCTATATGAGCAACTCCACCGAAGAATTTTGAGGCACTAAAGCTGCTACACTGATGTAGACCATTGTAAGGGCAGTACGACCTGCGCAAAGAACCGTCGTCGCATATGTGGAGCGCAAAGCGCGAAACCCTTAATGCGACGACGCAGTTCTCTTTCCCTTTTCTTTCTCTTACAAGAGAAAGAAAACGTGCTTTTTGCTTCTTTTTGCACGCGCAAAAAGAAGATCCCGTGTTCC
>CAJOMW010000167.1 GCA_905235695.1 uncultured Clostridia bacterium
CGAAAGATTTCTCGCCTTCACAGCCGCCATCGCAAATAAATTTCCGAGAAAAGTACAGTGATACTCACATGCATTTCTGCAGGGCTTTGTTATGCTGTCGCTTCGTATAAAACAGACCATGCACTGCGAATCAGCTTCGACGTAGTACCCGAACTGATCCATAGGGAGCATGAACATCTCCCCGAAAACTCCGCTTTCGGACAGCGTCTCAAGTACGCTCTGCGTACCCTCAAAATCGACGCACGTCACGTGAGCTTTGCCGGACGTTATTATGCCTATGTAGTCGTTTTTATCGGATGAGCGATAAATTATCTCTCCTTTTGAGTAGCTGCGGTTCATAGTTCCAAGGCACGTCAAAAGCTTTTCTTTTTCACTGTCGGATATGTTTAAAAATACGTTTTCAGTCATTTATAGTTCCCCCGGTTAGCTTTCTGAATGTAATTATATAATATGGTTGTTGCATTTGCAACAACTTTTTTGTAAATATTAAGTATAATTATTCTGAATGAGAGGTTGGTTTATATAAAAATGCCTGACCTCGGAAAGGTAAAATGATATGCATTGCTATAAAAAGATAAAGGACGATTTATACTGGGTTGGAGCAAACGACAGACGGCTCGCTATGTTTGAGGGAGTATACTCTGTTCCGAAAGGCGTATCTTATAACTCATATCTCCTTTTGGATGAGGAAACAGTTCTTCTCGATACCGTAGACAAAGCAGTCAGCGGCAGATTCTTTGAAAACATAGAAGCAGTACTCGGCGGCAGAAAGCTCGACTATCTCGTCGTTCACCACATGGAGCCGGATCACTCCGCTACCATGCTTCAGCTTGTGCAGCGCTATCCCGATATAAGGATAGTCTGCAACGCAAAAACACTCGGGATGATAAAGCAGTTCTTTGACTTTGATATCGACAGGCTCGCAATAATCGTCAGAGAAGGCGACAAGCTGCCGGTAGGAAAGCACACGCTAAACTTCGTAATGGCCCCTATGGTACACTGGCCTGAGGTCATGGTCTCATACGATTCGACCGACAAGATACTCTTCTCGGCAGATGCGTTCGGCTCATTCGGTGCGCTTAACGGGGCAATGTTCGCTGATGAAGTGGATTTTGAGAGAGATTATCTCGATGAAGCGAGAAGATATTATACGAATATCGTCGGAAAATACGGTGCGCAGGTGCAGTCGCTCCTAAAGAAGGCGTCAGCGCTCGATATTGAGTATATTTGTCCGCTTCACGGCTTTGTATGGAGAAAGAATATAGGCGATTTTATAGCAAAGTATGCACTTTGGAGCACGTATACACCCGAGGAGTACGGTGTAATGATAGCATACGCCTCGGTATACGGCAATACGGAAAATGCGGCGGAAATACTCTCAGCTGCTCTTCGTGACAAGGGAATCAAGACGGTGATGTATGACGTATCGGTAACGCCTGCTTCGGAAATAATAGCAGACGCTTTCAGGTACAGTCACCTTGTATTTGCTTCCACCACCTATAACGCGGGGATATTTGTTACCATGGAAGCGCTGATATCCGATCTTGTCGCTCACAATATTCAGAACAGAACGGTTGCGTTTGTAGAAAACGGCTCATGGGCTCCTACGAGCGGTGCACTCATGCGAGAAATGCTCGCAGGGTGCAAGAATATGAACGTCATTGAAAACGGTCTCACGATAAAGTCTTCGCTGAAGTCCGAGCAGGCGGATACCATAACCGAAATTGCCGACGCAATAGCAGAGACCATGCCCAAAGTTGAGGAAAACACGGTAAGCGATACGAAAATCGAGCCTTCTGCAATGTTCAAGCTCTCTTACGGTCTGTTCGTTCTCACCGCAAAGGACGGTCAAAAGGACAACGGATGCATAATTAACACGGTGATGCAGGTCACTGATTCTCCAAAGCGCATTGCGATTGCCGTAAATAAGGCAAACTACACGCACGACATTGTCTCAAAGAACGGCGTTTTCAACGTATCAATTCTCTCGACCGACGCGCCTTTCAAGGTATTTCAGCACTTCGGGTTTGCAAGCGGAAGAGACACGGATAAATTTGCCGGAACTAAGCCCAAGCGCACGGAAAACGGCGTTGCTTATATAGATGAGTGCACTAACGCCGTAATATCCGGCAAAGTAATATCTGCCGTCGACTGCGGAACGCACACGCTCTTTATTGCGGACGTCACCGAGTCGGCAAATCTCGGTTCTCTTCCGAGCATGACATACAGCTACTACTTTGAGCACGTTAAGCCAAGGCCTGCTGTGACGGAAGAGAAAAAAACGGGATATGTATGCAAAATATGCGGCTATGTATATGAAGGCGAGGAGCTGCCGGAGGACTTTGTCTGCCCTCTTTGCAAGCACGGTGCCGAGGATTTTGAAAAGATAAAATAAAAAATATATAATACAAGGAGGTTTTGAAAATGAAATACGTATGCGAAGTATGCGGATGGGTATACGACGAAGACGAGGGATACCCCGAAGGCGGAATCGAGCCCGGAACAAAGTGGGAAAACGTACCCGAGGATTTTGAATGTCCGCTCTGCGGCGTCGGCAAGGATCAGTTTGCCGAAGAATAATTATAAGGAACGGGCTGTGCAGTGCTGCGCAGCTCGTTTTCGTATATTAAAGCAA
>CAJOMW010000168.1 GCA_905235695.1 uncultured Clostridia bacterium
GCATTGCTCCCCTCCTCAAGAGGCTACGCCCTGTACAACGACGCAAAGTACGACTCCTACAATAACATGAACGGCACATCCGGCACGCACGCTCAGTACATCGTGCCAAATCTCTACCGTCAGGATGCGTCTTATACCAACGTCAAGACCTTTCCTCTTGTTGTAAGCGACGGTGTCGAGTACTTCCCTCTCGACATATTTGCGCACTATTCGTACCTCGACGTCGTATACAGCAAAATGGCATACGGATTCTATATAAACAACACAAACAACGGTCACTACGTCGCTTTCGATGTAGAAAACGGCGCAACCACAACGTACGACCTCCAGAGCGCAGACTTGGAGGCAAAGATATTCTACCAGACGTATTATGTGCCGGCTCGCGAGGTGTGCGAGATACTCGGTATGAACTTTGAGAGCTACGATGACCCGATAAGCGGCATCGGTGCCGCACGCATATCCGACAATAAGGCAAAATACACACTAACCGAGCTTGTCGATATTTACAGTCCGAAGAAAAACACGCCCGAACCCGACGATAACCCTCAGAAGCCCGAAGTCAAGGAGCCGGATACGTCGAAGCAGCAAGAGCCGGACAATACGACGCAGCCGCAGCAGCAGGAGGAAGAGGATCCGTATCTCAAAGTCGGGACAAGAAACCTTTATATTACGGTGGAAAACGCCCCGAATGCGAACACCGACAGGATAATATCTGCGCTCGACAGACACGGAAAAAAGGCGATATTCTTTCTTGAGGAGGAAGCGATAAAGACGTATCCGGAAACCGCAAGAAAAATAATCACATCCGGACACGCAGTCGGGATATACTTTAAAGTCACCGGCGAAGGGGGAGAGCTTCTCAGTGCCGAAGACATCGTATCATCAATAGACGCCGCCAACGACGCTCTGTGGCTCGTAGCAAAGAGAAAGACGAGATTCGTCAGAGCCGAGAGCGGATATGCGGACGGTCTGAAAGAGGAGAAGCTTGCCGAAGAGCTGAAAAAGGCGGGCTATGTCAGCTACGACTACAGCCTTAGCGCCGGAGACGCATCGGGAGGTGCGCAGAGAGCGTACAGCTCGCTTATCGAGAGCATTGTCGGAAGCCGTCCGTCACAGCAGAGAACGCTTTTCCTGAGGTTCGGCTCATACTCCGCAAGCGCATCGGTGATAGAGAGCCTCCTCGAATTTTCCGAAAAATACAGTCAGATAAAGATTATGTCAACCGACGAATACACCGAGCCGCCGTCGTTTATAGCGGCAGATTAAAGCGGATTATATAAGGAGCATTGTAATGGAGCAGAAGAAAAAGAGAATACTCATAGTTGAAGACGAAAAGGACATAGCGGAGATAATAGATTACAACATCAAAAAGCAGGGCTATGATACTGACGTAGCCTACGACGGAGAGCAGGGATACGCCTTTGCGATATCCGGCAGGTACGACCTGATACTGCTCGACGTAATGCTGCCAAAGATGGACGGCTTCGAGATTTGCCGCAGAGTCCGTGAAAGGCTCGACACGCCGATCATCATGCTGACAGCGCGAGAAGAAGAGCGCGACAAGATAACAGGTCTTGAGCTCGGTGCGGACGACTATATGACAAAGCCGTTCAGCCTCGGAGAGCTCCTCTCGAGGATAAAGGCGAACATACGCCGCTATTCCGGCGAATCTGTGGTCAGAACAGCCGAAAGCGACGCAGCGAGCGAAGACGAGATAGTAAAAATAGACGACCTCGAAATAAACTGCTCGAGATACAGCGTCAAAAAGGGCGGAGTGGAAATATCACTCTCCAAACAGCAGTATGAGCTGCTCGCATTCCTCGCCAAAAACCGCGGCAAAAAATTCCGCCAGGAAGACCTGCTCGAACAGGTATGGGGCTACGACGATTACTACGGCGACCTGCGCACCGTGGACGTCACCATCGCCCGCCTCAGAAAACAGATAGAAGATAACCCCTCCGAGCCTCGGTTCATCAAAAACAAGCGCGGAGTAGGGTATTATATGGAATAAATTAATTGAAAACGAGGCTCCGCCTCGTGCTCCGCCAAGGACCTTTTGAAAAAGGTCCTTGGATCCCCAAAACTTTTTATGTTTATTTATTTTTAGTATCAACGGCTGTGCCGCAACACGCGCTATATGTAATTTTTTGGTGTAGATAACACCAAATGCTTATCGTTTTTAAGTGGGGAGCTATAAATTTTCAATTTTCAACTTTCAATTTTCAACTTGAAAAGAGGTTGTCTTTTTGTATAAGTCATTGAATTCAAAGCTCGTGCTGATATTTATCGTCTTTATCATCACCGTCATGGCGGCGGTGATGAACAGCATATACGAGTACTATAACGACGACTTTGTCGACAGGATAGACGACGGGTTTGACGGCGTCGTTCTCGACAGGCTGAACGAGGCGCTCGACTACTCAGACTACTCCGAGCGGCTCAAAGAAGTCATGCTCGCATACTCCTCATCCTTCGGGCTTGACAACTACCGCTACTTCTATATCCTCGACACGGACGCCAAGGTTCTCTCAAGCAGCGACGACAAGGCGTCGGAGGTCGATCTGACCGAGAATATTCTCTCCGCCCTCAACGGCGAGACCGGAAAAAAGCAGTCCTACGGCGCAGATTTTCTCGACTACGCAAAGAGCATAGAAAACGGCTCTACAAGGTGCATAATATATATAAAGGACGACCTCACCGAGATGCATTCGCTCTCGTTCGTGCTGTTTTCCATAATCATAAAGGCGCTGATAATCGGACTTGTGATAGCCGTAATTATGGCGTTCTTCCTCGCAAAGGCGATAACGCTTCCGATAAAGAACATAACCAAGAGCGCCGTCAAAATTTCGTCCGGCGACTACTCTCAGCGCCTCACAAACCGCTCGCGTGACGAGATAGGCACACTTACCCGCAACTTCAACGCAATGGCGCAGGTCATAGAAAACAACCTCGACGCCGTATCGGGTGAGCGGGAGAAGCTCAACAACATAGTAAACTGCCTTGAGGCAGGCGTCGCGGCGTTCGACGAGCAGGGAACTCCTCTGCACCTCAATCCGAGCTCGCTGAAAATGCTGTCGCTTCCCGAAAGCAGCCGCCCCTCTTTCAACGAGTTCACGGCGGCGATGGGACTCGGAGAAGTTACGATGTCCGGGCTGAGAAAGGAAAAACAGCTTCACGTTGCCGAGCACACGCTTTGCGATGTTCCGGCGCGCGAGCTTATAGTCAGCGTGGACTTCTCGACCTTCAACTACGAAAACGGCAAAAAGACGGGCTACATAGTCGTTATGCAGGACATCACGGAGGGCGCTGTGCTTGAAAAGAGCCGCCGCGAGTTCATAGCAAACGTCTCGCACGAGCTGAGAACTCCGCTCACGAGCATAAAGGGAGCGACCGAGACGGTTCTCTCCGACGACGAGATGCCTCTCGGAATAAGAAAGCGCTTCTTAGGCATAGTCATAAACGAAGCGGACAGAATGACGAGAATAGTAAAGGATCTCCTCGTGCTCTCAAGGCTCGACAACCGCCGCATGACCTGGAGCCCGTCGAGCTTTGACATATACGATACGCTCGAGCGTATGTGCTCAGCGCTTCAGCCCGAGGCCGCCGCTCACGCTCACAATCTCGAATTCACCTCCGTAAAGAGCGGCAAAATGCCCATCTACGGCGACAAGGAACGCCTTGAGCAGGTTATCGCAAACATAATCGGAAACTCCATAAAATACACCAACGAAGGCGGTCATATAGAGGTCTCCCTGTCAAAGAAAGGTCGCACGGCGTATGAGATACGGGTAAAGGACAACGGCGTAGGCATACCCGAAGAGGACATAGAGCACCTGTTCGAGAGGTTTTACAGAGTTGACAAGTCCCGCTCTACGCAAGCCGGCGGCACCGGTCTCGGCCTCTCGATAGCAAAAGAGATAGTTGACGCCCACAACGGAAAGATAGAGGTTCTCAGCGTCTACGGCGAGGGAACGGAGGTCATTATTACTCTTCCGGTTGACACGAGAGTGGGAGAGAGGGAGCAAAATTGAAAAAATCCCATAGGGATTTTTATAGTTGAAAGTTGAAAGTTAAGAAAAAAAGCCTGCGGCTTTTGTGCCTCAACACGCCCTCAGCAGGGCAATATAAAACGGGCTGTAGCAAAACGAATTGTTACAGCCCGTAATTTGTGCAATATTAACAAATATTTGTAGGGGACAGCCGGTGCACCGTCCCACTTTTTTGTGC
>CAJOMW010000169.1:0-3017 GCA_905235695.1 uncultured Clostridia bacterium
GCAAAAGGCATGAAAAATGCCGCAATATTCGTTGACTACGAGCACTGGTATATATCGCTCGACAAGAACTATCACACAAAGCCCGACATCTCATCCTTTACCGACGAGATAAAGAAAAACTATCACATCTCCTCCTATACCTTTTTCGGAGATTTCTCAAATCCGTCCCTTCAGAGCGAGATGCACAAGATACGCGGCTTTACAAACGACATAGTCGAGACCAAAAACGGCGGCGGACATTTCAAAAAGGATTTCACCGATTTTATCATGCTCGACCGCATATATCAGACCGCCTACAAAAATGAAGACGTCGACACATATATTATTTTTACCGGCGACGGACATTTTTCATCGGTCACTCTGTTTTTAAAGAACGTGTGCCGGAAGGAAGTGGGCGTTTACGGAGTGCAGGGAGCTTTTTCAAGCCAGCTGAAAACTGCGGCGAGCTTTATAAGGGAGATAGAGCCCGACGAGCTTGCTCCGGTCTGCCGGCTCATAATTGAAAACCTCCACGCACTCGAAGCCGGAAGCAAAGACGCGCGTCCCACGTTTCTCAAGACCATCGACGCCGTCGCCGCTAAGAGCGGCGAGGATAAGCAGACCGTCAGACGCGCCATGGAACAATTATTTGAAAAGAACTGCGTTTCGCAGTACGTTAAAAAGATAAGCTCAAACGAAGTAAAGCTACTGCGAGTCGACTACAAGCAATGTGCAAGGCTCGGATATTTTGACGCTGAGTAAAATTTATTTTAAGGTTTATCATATTTATCGATTTTAAATATTCCTCGGAAAAAGGAAAGGAATGAAGGACATGAAAAAACTTATGCTTGGAAATGCGGCGGTCGCACGCGGACTTTACGAAGCGGCAGTCGGTTTCGTATCGAGCTATCCGGGAACGCCGAGCACAGAGATAACCGAATGTGCCGCAGAATATCCCGAAATATACGCCGAGTGGGCACCGAATGAAAAGGTCGCCTTCGAGGGCGCCATGGGTGCGGCGGTATCGGGCGTACGCTCGTTCTGTGCCATGAAGCACGTGGGACTCAACGTCGCGGCTCTTTTCGTAGCCGGATATACCGGAATAAACGCAGGATTTCTCATTGCGGTTGCGGACGATCCCGGTATGCACTCCTCTCAGAACGAGCAGGATTCGCGCCACTACGCAATAGCCGCAAAGCTCCCGATGTTTGAACCGTCGGACTCAGCCGACTGCCTTGAATTTACGCGCGACGCATACGAGCTGTCCGAGCGATTCGACACGCCGTTTATCCTGCGCACCTCGACGCGCGTCGCTCACTCTCAGAGCATCGTCGAGCTTTCTGACCGCAAGGAAGCGGTTATAAAGCCATACGAGAAAGATCCGTCAAAATACGTAATGTCCCCCTCAAACGCCATAGGGCGCCACGTTGTCGTTGAAAAGCGTCTTGAGGAGATAGAGAAGTGGGCAAACACCTGCAAGTACAACCGCGCCGAGTACAACTCGACCAAGATAGGCATTATCTGCGCAGGCTCTACATACGCCTACTCAAGAGAAGTTTTCGGTACAGACGCCTCCTACTTAAAGCTCGGCATAGTAAATCCCCTTCCAAAGGAGCTCATTAAGGAGTTTTGCTCAAAGGTAGAGAGAGTAATCGTCATCGAGGAGCTTGATCCCGTAATCGAGACCTTCGTTCACTCGCTCGGCATAAAGGCAGACGGAAAGAACATTCTTCCGCTTCTCTCGGAGTTCTCCCAGGAGGTTATAGCAAAGTGCGTTCTCGGCAAGGAAAACGAGTACAATGCGCTCGATGACGAGATACCCGTCCGTCCCCCCGTGCTGTGTCCCGGATGCCCTCACAGAGGTCTGTTCTACACGCTTAAAAAGCTGAAGGTCACCGTCAGCGGAGATATAGGCTGCTATACGCTCGGCTCTACTCCGCCGCTCTCGGCTGTCGACACTACGCTCTGTATGGGTGCGTCGATATCGGGACTTCACGGCATGAATAAGTCAGGCGGCATATCGAGCGAAAAGTCTGTTGCGGTTATAGGCGACTCGACGTTTGCGCACTCCGGCGTTACGGGACTTATGAACATAGTCTACAACAAGGGCATATCCACAGTGATAATCGCCGACAACAGCATAACCGGCATGACAGGTCATCAGCAGAATCCGACCACCGGCAAGACGCTGAAAGGCGAGCCTACATATGCGCTGAACCTCGAAAAGCTCTGCGACGCCATGGGCATAAAGGACGTCAAGGTCATAGATCCGAACAACGTAAAAGAGATGGAGGAAGGCATAAAGGACTCCCTCTCAAGGAAAGAGCCCTCCGTCATAATCTCGCGCCGTCCCTGCGTGCTTCTCAAGGAAGTAAAGAAGGACAAGTACTATGTTATCGAAGAAGACAAGTGCCGCGGCTGTAAGGGCTGTATGCAGATAGGATGTCCGGCGATAAGCATGGACGGAAAAATTGCCAAGATAGACACCACCCTATGCACTGGCTGCTCGCTATGCGAGAAGATGTGCCGTTTCGACAGCATAAAAGTAAGAGACAGATAAGAGAAAGGAGCAGCTTTATGACTACGAATATAATGATAACCGGCGTAGGCGGACAGGGTTCGCTTCTCGCCTCGCGAATACTCGGAAACGCCTTTCTCTCCCTCGGATATGACGTCAAGGTCTCCGAGGTACACGGAATGAGCCAGAGAGGCGGCTCGGTAGTGACATACGTCAAATACGGCGACAACGTACAGTCGCCGGTAATATGCAGAGGAGAAGCCGATTTTCTCATATCCTTCGAGCTTCTTGAAGCGGCGAGGTGGCTTCCCTACCTCAAGAAGGACGGCGTTGTCGTCACAAGCACGCAGACCATAAACCCCATGCCCGTCATAATGGGCGTTAAGCAGTATCCCGAAAACATAGCGGAAAAGATAGAGGCAAAGGGCGTAAAGCTGATGAAGGCGGATGCGCTCGGAATTGCCGAAGAGTGCGGCTCTTCAAAGGCGTCAAACGTAGTCCTCATAGGAATGTTCGCAAA
>CAJOMW010000169.1:3028-6816 GCA_905235695.1 uncultured Clostridia bacterium
GTGCCAAAGGAAATCTTTCTGAAGGCTGTCGAGGACTCCGTCCCCGAGAAATTCCGTGCGCTGAACATCAATGCCTTTAACAGAGGCTATGAATTAGACTGAGAAAGTATGGTGATAAACATGGGTAACTATTTCAGCAAGGACATTGAAACTGCAAGCCGTGAAAAGCTCGAGGAAATACAGAGCGAAAGGCTTGCAAAAACGGTAAGGCGAGTATATGAGAACGTCGCACCTTACAGAAAGAAGATGGACGAGGCAGGCATAACGCCGGACGACATAAAGAGCGTGCGCGATCTGCATAAGCTGCCGTTCACCTACAAGCAGGATCTGCGAGACAGCTATCCCTACGGTCTCTTCGCCTGCGACATGAAGGACGTTGTGAGAATACATGCGTCGTCGGGAACAACCGGCAAGCAGACCGTCGTCGGCTACACGAAAAACGACCTTGATATGTGGGCTGAATGTGTGGCGCGCGCATTAGTCGCCGCAGGCGGCAGCAAAGATGATACAGTACACGTCTCCTACGGCTACGGACTCTTTACCGGCGGGCTCGGACTCCACGACGGAGCGACAAAGCTCGGCGCCGCCGTAATACCGGCGTCGACGGGAAACACTCGCCGTCAGCTTCAGATATTCAAGGACTTCGGCTCGACGATCCTTTGCTGTACCCCGTCGTACGCCATGTACCTCGGCGACAGCCTTGCGGAATACGGAATGACAAAGGACGACATAAAGCTCCGCATAGGCATCTTCGGCGCAGAGCCGTGGACTCCCGGAATGAGGCAGCAAATAGAGGAAAAGCTCGGCATTGCCGCACACGACATTTACGGACTTTCCGAAGTTGCGGGACCCGGCGTTTCTTTTGACTGTGAGTGTCAGAACGGGCTTCACGTAAACGAGGATCACTTCATTCCCGAAATAATCGATCCCGATACAGGCGAAGTACTCCCCTACGGCTCGGAGGGCGAGCTTGTATTCACCTGCATATCAAAAGAGGCTCTGCCTCTGATACGTTACCGCACAAGAGACATATCCTCTCTCACGTGCTCGTGCGGAAGAACATTCGTAAGAATGAGCAAGGTCACGGGCAGGAGCGACGATATGCTTATCATTCGCGGCGTAAACGTATTCCCGTCCCAGGTAGAGTCGGTGCTTCTTACTATAAAGGAGGTCGCACCGTACTATCAGCTCGTTGTTGACAGAAAGAACAATCTCGACACGCTCGAAGTAAAAGTCGAGATGACCGAGGGCATATTCTCCGACAGCGTCAAGGGCATTGAGGCGATAGAAGCAGAGATACACAAGAAGCTCGACAGTGTGCTCGGCATCTCCGCAAAGGTCACGCTCGTTGAGCCGTTCGCGATAGAGAGAAGCGAGGGCAAGGCAAAGAGAGTCATAGATAAGAGAGAACTGAAATAAGTTGAAAATTGAAAATTGACAGTTAAGGAGCAAAACGCACAGCGTTTTGTAAATCGGTAAAATCGGATAGCGATACAGCTTATCAAGTTTTTACTAAGTCAAAACTTTGAAAGGAGCAAGATTATGATAATTAAGCAGATTTCGGCATTCGTTGAAAACCGTCCCGGAAGAATAGCGGAGATAACCAAAATACTTGCAGACAACGATATAGACCTTCGCGCACTTTCAATAGCAGACACGACGGATTTCGGCATACTCAGAATAATAGTCAAAGAGCCGGAGGAAGTAGCGGAGCTTCTGAAGAAAAGCCGCGTTACCGTGGCTCTTACGGACGTAGCGGCGATAAAGCTGCCTGACCGTCCGGGCGCTCTTAGCCTCATGCTTGAGCTATTGGCTGACAACTGCATATCGGTCGAGTATCTGTATGCGTTTGTAGCGAGAACCGAGAGCGATTCGGCGTGCGTAGTCATTCGTGCGAGCGACACGGCAAAGGCGGAGAAGGTGCTGACCGAGAACGGGTACAGAGGGATTGAAGAACTCTGATTTGGCAATCGGCAAAAAACGGTTTTGCGTCAAAAAGCTTCATGTTTTTCGGGGCTGTGGCAAAATTTGCAGATTGCACAAAAAAAGCGGGACAGCTCGCAGGCTGTCCCCTGTAAATATTCGTTAATATTGCACAAATTATGGGCTGTAACAATTCGTTTTGCTGCAGCCCGTTTTTATCTGATAAAGCAATGCTTATCTCCACAGCTATATCCGGGCAGCCAAGCATTGTTCACATCTCCAAGCAATTCAAATTAAATCAAAATCGCTCTGCGATTTTTTCTTTCACTCCTAACTCCTAACTCCTAACTCCTAACTCCTAACTCCTAACTCTATATGTATCTGTCCGGCGAAGCTTTTCCCTCAAGCTCGTCCGCCATGGTCAGTGCGAGCACGTTCCAGTTGACAAAGCCGGGGTTCATTATCGGCTCGCAGGTCTCGGGATTGTAGTACTCGTGCAGGTCGCCCGTCTTTATGAGGTCCTCTCCGAGAAGTTTCAGAGTCTTGTCGCATATTACCTTTGCCTCGTCGAGGTAGCCGTAGTTCATGAGACCTCTGAAAACGCAGTACTGGGTGATTATCCATATCGGACCGAGCCAGTTCGAGGGGTTGCCGGTCTTTTCGAGGTTGTACATCTTCTCGTCCTTTGAGAGCGAGCGGATACCGCCGCAAGACATATAAGTTTCTTCGTCCATTGCGTGCTTTGCCAAATATGCCGCCTGCTCCTTGGTTGCAATACCCGAGAGCATGGGGAGGAAGCTCGACCAGCATCTCACCTTTATCGGCAGAGTTTTCCAGAAAACTCCGAGGCCCTTGTGGAACCAGTCGTACGCGCGCGTCTTTATGTCTACGTCCACGCTGTAAAATATCTTGTCGCGCTTGTCGTAGCACTCGCTTTGAATCGCCTGCGTCAGCTTTTCAGCCTTGGCGTCGTATGCATCGGCGTCGCTTTTCATATTGAACGCACGGCATATCTTCGCCATACTGCGAAATTCGCGAACGAGGAAGGAGTTGAGGAAGATAGCACCGGTCGAAAAGCGCGGTCTGCCGAAGATTGCAGGGTCGTTGTCGACGCCTATCATAACGTCGTCAGCCCACACGTACAGCCCGCAGCTTTCAAAATAGTAGTACCTGTCATAGCACTCAAGATACTTCTTAACTTTCGGCATATCCTCTTTTATCCAGTCAAAAGATCCTAAGTATCCGCTTGCAAGGCATATCTGCTGACAGAGGAACGGCTTGTGCATATTGAGTATCTCGCCCTCGTTGTGCTTGCGGATTTGCGGATAAGGTAAGGTTCGTCGGCGTCAGGCTCATGCACCATCATGGGTATGTAGCCGTCCTCGAGCTGAAAACTAAGGAAGTTCTTTACGTTTCCTTTAGCGCACCCCTTGAGTTTCTCCTTGAATTCATCGGAAACGTCGTAGTTCTCTGCAATGCCTATCAGCGCATAGGTCGCCCAGAAGGTGTCCCAGTCCCATAGGTGGCCGTCATATGCTGCGCCCGGATCTATAAACGGATACTTGTAGTTTCCGTAGGGCTTCTTCAGCACTACGTCGAATTTTTCAAAGAGATAGTCGTAAATCAGCTTTCTGTACGTATTGTTGTCCGCCATTTTACGTTCCTCCAAAGAATTATTTTAAAAATTCTTGCAGCAGTGAGTCCTTCGGCACATATTTGCTGTCAATTCCGTCTATCCCCGACAGAAATTCCAATATTGCCTCGGCGCTCGGTCTGTATTCACTGTCCGTCGGCGTAGCTTCGAGGATTGGCATAACGTGGCTTTTGAACACGCGCGTCTCGTACTCGAAATAAGTGTTTATAGT
>CAJOMW010000170.1 GCA_905235695.1 uncultured Clostridia bacterium
GCTCATATAGAGAATGTTGCACGTTTCCGCGCCATGGCAAGCTTTGCGGTCACGAGACTGCGGTGAAGGCGCGGTTTTGATGAGGCTTGTGCAGAGGTACTTTATTACTTTTGCAAGTGGTATGCGCTGCTTTCTGCTTCTTTTTCGGCGGAACCATAGATGCACTGCAACCGTGCTCTTAATAACATTCCGAGAGCGCAGCAAGGCTATGTGCATACATATCTTGCAGTCGTTCTTTTCATAACAGCTTTTAAAAGAGCCGCAAAGCAATCTTTACCACAGCAACCCACTAATTATATGTGAAGCAATGGGTATTACCAATATAAAAAAATTACATATAGCCCCTTTGAGAGCGTGTTGAGGCACTACAGCCACTACATTGATGTAGCCCATTGTAAGGGCAGTAAAATTGGGCATGGCACCGTCGACCTCAGAGCGAAGCGAAGTTTTTCGACGCAGTTCTCTTTCCCTTTTCTTTCTCTTACAAGAGAAAGAAAACGTGCTTTTTGCTTCTTTTTGCACGCGCAAAAAGAAGAATCCGTCATCCCCAAAGCGCCAAAGGCGCTTTGGATACTGTACCTGCGCTTAGCAGTAAACCATCAAATGAGTATCAAAAGCTGCGCTTTGGTAGCTGCACCTGCGCATAACAAAAATCCGCCAAAAAAAGAAGTTTGGCAAAGCCAAACTTCTGAACTGAAAAAACCTTTCAGGTTTTTTCACTCTGCTTCCGCTACAACTTCAACCTCCACGAGAACGTCTTTCGGGAGCTGTTTTGCCGCTACGCACGAGCGAGCCGGCTTTGACGTGAAGTACTTGCCGTATACCTCGTTAAACGCCGCAAAATCGCTCATTTCCTTTAAGAAACACGTAGTCTTTACAGCCTTGTCAAGCGAGCTTCCTGCCTGATTCAGTACCTCTGAAAGGTTCTTGCATACCTGCTCGGTCTGCGCCTCTATGGTCGTCGCCTCGACGGTGCCCGTTGCGGGATTTATCGCTATCTGCCCCGACGTAAAAATAAGATTTCCCGTCTTTATCGCCTGGGTGTACGGTCCTATCGCCTCGGGCGCCTTATTCGTGTAGATTTTTTCCATTTTTCTCTTCCTTTCACATTGATTTTAAACTATTTTGAATCCGCCTGCCGCAAGTGCGTCGGTTATCTGCCTTATGTGCTCAAAGTTCCTCGACTCAAGTGCTATGCGCAGGAAGCATCCGTTTATATCCTCCGTCTCGCTCGCACGCTCGTAGTGGACTCCCGTGACGTTTCCGCCGTTGACGGCTATTATTTCGGACACCCTCTGGAGCTGTCCGGGCTTGTCGAGCAGTTCTATGCATATATTCGCCGAGCGTCCCGACGTAAGAAGGCCGCGCTCAATGACTCTTGAGAGTATTGTAACGTCGATGTTGCCGCCCGATACGACGCACACCACCTTTTTGCCGCTTATATTCGGTATCTTGTCAAACATGACCGCCGCAACAGACACAGCGCCTGCGCCTTCGGCTATCATCTTCTGCTGTTCGATGAGTGCGAGAATTGCGGAGGATATCTGGTCCTCGGTAACCGTCACTATCTCGTCGACGCAGCTTCTGCATATTTCAAAGGTATTTTCTCCCGGCTGTTTAACGGCTATACCGTCTGCTATCGTGTTTACCTTCTCAAGGCACTCTATCTTTCCGTCGCGCAAGGAGTTGTACATACTCGGAGCGCCTGCCGCCTGTACGCCGTACACCTTTACGGACGGCTTCAGCTTCTTTGCGGCGTAAGCTATGCCGGATATAAGTCCGCCTCCGCCTATCGGAACGACTATTGCGTCTACGTCGTCAAGCTCTGTGAGTATCTCAAGTCCTATCGTTCCCTGCCCTGCTATGACGTTTTCGTCGTCAAACGGGTGTATGAATGTGTAGCCGAACTCATCCCGCATTTCTATTGCCTTTTTATATGCGTCGTCGTACACGCCCTTTACCATGCAGACCTCGGCGCCGTAGTTCTTTGTCGCCTCGACTTTTGATATGGGCGCACCGTCGGGGAGACAGATTATGGACTTGATGCCGTATTTTGTGGCGGCAAGGGCCACGCCCTGCGCATGGTTTCCCGCACTGCACGCTATGACGCCGTGAGCCTTCTCCTCGTCGCTGAGCTGGGAAATCATAAAGCCCGAGCCTCTGACCTTGAATGAGCCGGTGACCTGGAGACATTCCGGTTTCAGAAATATCTCACAGTCTGTCCTTATCTTCGGAGCCCGGATAAGCTCGGTGTTTCTCACTACGTCCTTCAGAACGTAGGACGCATGATAGATCTTGTCAAGAGTAAGCATAAATACCTCCGATATGAATATATTTATTATAAAAAAGCAAATAAAAAAGGTCTATCTCAAAGAGATAAAACCTACCACTCTTCAGATTTAAAACGCACGTAACAATGCATCCGTCCGATAACGCAGACTTGCGGAACCACCTACTCATAATAAAGCGTTTGCAAAAAAGATATACAAACCGCCAACTTTCGGCGTTCAGCTCGGGGGTGATATTCCGATTGGCTGTTCAATGCCGTCTTTCACCGCGCGGCGGCTCTCTGAAAATGAACTTTGCCCTCGTACTGTCCCCGTCAAA
>CAJOMW010000171.1 GCA_905235695.1 uncultured Clostridia bacterium
TTCCGGCAATCTGTGATTGAGCAGAAAAGCATTGTTTCTATGTGTAACAATTTCAATTAAATTAAAATCCTTTGGATTTTTTCCTTAACTCCTAACTTCTAACTTCTAACTTCTAACTCCTCTAACTATTATTTCGGCTTAACTATCTCTTTTCCGCCCATATAAGGTCTGAGCGCAACAGGTATCCTGACGCTTCCGTCCTCGTTTACGTTGTTTTCGAGGAAGGCTATCAGACCGCGCGGAGTTGCGAGAACAGTGTTGTTGAGGGTTGCAACAAGGTACGTGCCTTCGCTTCCCTTAGCGCGTATAGCAAGCCTTCTCGCCTGAGCGTCGCCGAGCGTCGAGCATGAGCCGACCTCAAAGTACTTCTTCTGCCTCGGGCTCCACGCTTCAACATCGCAGCTCTTGACCTTCAGATCCGCAAGGTCGCCGCTGCAGCATTCGAGAGTTCTTACGGGTATATCGAGGCTTCTGAAGAACTCTACCGTATAGCTCCACATCTTGTTATACCAATCCATTGCGTCTTCGGGCTTGCAGAGTACAACCATCTCCTGCTTCTCAAACTGGTGAACTCTGTATATTCCTCTCTCCTCAAGTCCGTGCGCGCCGACTTCCTTTCTGAAGCAGGGCGAATACGAGGTGAGGGTTATGGGAAGTGAGTCTTCCTTTATTATCTGCCCCTTAAAGCGCCCTATCATTGAGTGCTCGCTCGTGCCTATAAGGAAGAGGTCCTCGCCCTCTATCTTGTACATCATCGCATCCATTTCGGCAAACGACATAACGCCGGTTACGACGTCGCTCCTGATCATAAAAGGCGGAATACAGTAGGTGAAGCCCTTGTCTATCATGAAATCGCGCGCATAGCTGAGCATTGCGGAGTGTATTCTCGCAACGTCACCCATGAGGTAGTAGAAGCCGTTTCCGCTTGTCCTGCCTGCGCTGTCCTTGTCAAGACCGTTCAGCCTGTCGCATATATCGGCATGGTACGGAACTTCAAAATCGGGGACTATCGGTTCGCCGAACTTCTCTATCTCGACGTTTTCGCTGTCGTCCTTGCCTATCGGAACGCTGTCGTCTATGATGTTCGGTATGACCATCATCTTCTGCTTTAAGGATTCCGAAAGCTCTGATTCTTCTTTTTCTATGCTCTCAAGAAGTCCGTTTATCTCAACGACTCTCTGCTTCTTTTCGTTTGCTTCGTCTATCTTCTTTTCCTTCATCAGAGCACCGATAGCGGAGCTTGTCGCATTTTTCTCAGCTCTGAGGTTGTCGCCCGAGAGCTTGAGAGCGCGCACCTTTGCGTCAAGCTCGATACACTCGTCGACAAGAGGCAGTTTTTCGTCCTGGAACTTTTTCTTAATGTTTTCTTTTACGATATCCGGATTTTCACGGACAAATTTAATGTCTAACATTTCAGTATTCCTTTCAATCTTTTAACATTATTATAATTTTAGCACAACTAAACGGAAAATACAATATAAAATTAACTTTTTTGACTGTTTTTGACCGAAAAACGCCGTGTTTTGTCCTTTTAAATCATTTTAAAGACTTCGTTTTCGCTCTCTGCTTCAAAAACATACTCTTTTCCGTCGAACGGACTGACAAAAGCTATCCTTTCGGAAAACAGGCACATATCGCACTTATACCGGCTTCCGTAGCGGCTGTCCCCGAGAACGGGCATACCGCGTGAAGAGAACTGCACGCGTATCTGATGGGTTCTTCCGGTCTTCAGCCTTACGCGAATCAGCGAAACGGCTTCTCCGTCTATCTCGCCGCTTCTCACCGTATCGTAGTCGAGCACTGCCCTCTTTACGCCCTTTCTCTCCCCGTCAACGACGTAGCTCTTGTTCTTTTTTGAGTCCTTGAAGAGCAGATCCTCGTAAGTTCCGCTGTTTTCGGACGGCGCACCGTGAACGATTATCAGATATTGCTTTTCAAAGCCGCCTCTGCCGACAAGGTCGCACAGCTTCCCTGCCGCATACTTGCTTTTCGCATATATCATAACGCCCTCCGCCTCGCGGTCAAGCCTGTGAACGGGGTAAACCGGGCAGCGAAGCTGCTCCGACAGCAGCGTCACCATGCTCTCCTCATTTTCAGAGCCGGACGCACTCTGGGAGAGTACGCCGCACTTTTTTATCACCGCAGCGAAGTTCTTGTCTTCGTATAATATATCCGTCACCGTGTCATCAATCCCTCCAAGCAAATTTTTATGCATATATTGTACCACATATTTTGATAAATTTCCACATTTAT
>CAJOMW010000172.1 GCA_905235695.1 uncultured Clostridia bacterium
TAGAGCTTGCCACGGATGGAAAACTGCTTCTTCCGCTCGCTTTTCTCGCCTTTATCATGCCGATTGTGCTGACGGTTTTGGCGTATCTTGTAATTTCTGTGTTTTCGCTCCCGGAATACGCAATTCTCGTCGGAACGGTCGCCGTGTTTTTCATATCGTTTCTTGCATGCGCCGCTTTGGCAAACAGAATATCCGCCAAGCGCGTGAAAATATCAATCAGTAAAATTTTAGAGGAGAGCGGCAAATAAGCCGCAGGTATCATGCATATAAAGAACAAATCAAACAACGTATGGAACGTCGGCACGCCCGACGAGAAAAAGGTTTCCGAAATAGCCTCGGCTCTCGGAATAAGCGAGTTTTTGTCGAGGATAATCGTCTCCAAAGGCTTCACCGAGCCAGAAGAAGCCAAAAGCTTTCTTTACGGCTCGACAGAAATGCTCTACGACCCGTACCTCATGCCCGATATGGATAAGGCTGTTGAAAGGGTGAGAAGGGCAGTTGCGGACAAGGAGAAGATACTCATCTACGGAGACTACGACGTTGACGGAGTCACCTCTGTTGCGCTGCTTCTGATGTATCTCAAGAGCATAGGCGGCGTTGCCGATTATTACATACCCGAAAGGGTAAACGAAGGCTACGGTCTCAATAATGCGGCGATAGACAGAATCAAAGCGGACGGAGTGAGTCTCATCATAACCGTAGACAGCGGCATAACGGCGGAAAACGAAGTTGAATACGCTTCGTCTCTCGGAATAGACGTCGTTATAACCGACCACCACGAGTGCCGCGAAAATCTTCCCAAGGCAGTAGCGGTAGTAAATCCCCACAGGCAGGACAGCGTATATCCGTTTGCGGAGCTTGCGGGCGTAGGAGTCGTGTTCAAGCTCGTGTGCGCTATGGAGGACAACAAGAACGTGTCGCGCCTCTGCCAGAAGTACTGCGACATAGTCGCACTCGGCACGGTAGCCGACGTTATGCCTATAATCGGCGAGAACAGGGTGATAGTCAAGATCGGACTTGAACAGCTCGAAAACACCTCTAATTTCGGGCTCAAGGCTCTCACGGTCAGCACATTTTCCGAAAAGCGTTCGGCAAAGAATAAAAAGCTCACTGCTTCATCCATAAGCTTCGGTCTTGCTCCGAGAATAAATGCGGCGGGGCGCATAGGAAACGTCAACAAGGCAGTACAGCTTCTCATAACCGACAACAAGCAGGAGGCCGAGAATATTGCCGACTATCTCTGCTCGGTAAACCGCGAGAGACAGCTTATAGAAAATGAAATATTCGAACAGGCGATAAATCAGATAGACGGCACGGTCGACTACGACGACGACAAGATAATCGTGCTTTCGTCGGATTCATGGCACCTCGGAGTTATAGGCATAGTCGCCTCCAAGATAACCGAGAGATACGGACTTCCGTCGATACTCATATCGTTTGACGGAGATACCGGCAAGGGCTCGGGCAGAAGTATAAAGGGATTCAACATAAACGAAGCGATATCCCAGTGCAAGGAGCTCCTTATAAAGTACGGAGGACATGAGCTTGCCGCCGGACTTACCATTCAGAGAGAAAACGTCGGCGAGTTCAGAAAGCGCATAAACGACTACGCAAAAAACGCATTTGACTTTGATAACGTCAGAACCTACATAAACGCCGACTTTGAGATAGGCAGTGCGGATATAACCGTTCAGAATGCGCTTGAGATAAGCAGGCTCGAACCGTACGGCGTGCAGAATCCCGAGCCGTTGTTCTGCATGAAGAACGTGCTCATACGCGAGATATATCCGATCGGCGAAGGACGCCACTTAAAGCTCATCCTCGAAAAGGACGGAATCACCTTCAACGCCGTATATTTCGGCATGACGAGGGAAAACTTCCCGTACCCCGAAAATACCTTCGCCGACTTTATGTTCAACCTCTCTTACAATGATTTCAGAGGCGACGTAACGGCGCAGATAATCGTCAAGGACGTCCGCCTTGAGGAAGCGCAGTACAGACAGAAGCTCGGGCAGGAGGAGCTCTTTGCCGACGTCATGAGCGGCAAGATACCTTGCCCAGAAGAGCATCTGCCAACACTCAACAATTTCAGAACCATATTCCTGTATCTGAAAAATACCATTAAGACCTACGACAAATACGAGCGCATATCCGTATGGAATGCGGCAGGCAGGATA
>CAJOMW010000173.1 GCA_905235695.1 uncultured Clostridia bacterium
GCAGCATCCTTCGATTTGCCATTCCCATGCTTGGGAAGGGCAAAAATCTTTTGGTACTTTTCTTTTTCAAGAAAAGTACGTAAAACGTGTCCCCAAAGCGCTTTCAGCGCTTTGGTAGCCGCACCTGCGCCAAGCAGAGCAACAGAAAAAGAACATAAAAAGAACATAAAAAGCGACAATTATGCCGGTAAAGATCAAAGCCCGGCACCCACCCCAAATAAGGATAAAAAGCAGTCGGCAATCACTGCAAAAATATAAAAAACATAACATAGGCGCACGCAGAAAAAGTACGGCGAACGTATATCGTCGGGCTTTTGATGTCATGCGGCGCACTCAGAAAGGATGATACTTTTATAGATGGCTAAAAACAACAATAACAATAATAATAACAGACAGCAAAACAGACCTCAGAAAAAGGAGGAGAAGGTAAAGATAATACCTCTCGGAGGGCTGGGTGAGATAGGCAAGAATATGACTGTCATAGAGTACGAGGACGAAATGGTCGTTGTAGACGCCGGCCTCGGATTCCCGGATGACAGTATGCTCGGCGTTGATCTTGTAATACCCGACACAGCTTACCTCGAGGAGAACGCCGATAAATTGCAGGGCATCCTTCTCACTCACGGACATGAGGATCATATCGGGGCGCTTCCGTATATATTGCGCCTCATAAATCCGCCTATCTACGGCACCCTGCTGACGCTCGGCATCGTAGAGGGCAAGCTCATAGAACACGGCCTGGAACACGTCGCAAAGCTCAATCAGGTGCAGTCCGGTGATACCATAAAGCTCGGAAAATACTTTACCGCCGAGTTTATAAGAGTCAACCACTCGATTGCCGATTCCTGCGCTATCGCCGTAAGGTGCCCGGCGGGAACCATAGTCTGTACCGGCGACTTCAAGATAGACCTTACGCCTATCCAGGGCGAGCCGATAAATCTCACAAGATTCGGAGAAATAGGCAAGGAGGGAGTGCTCGCACTTCTCTGCGAGTCCACAAACGCCGAAAGAGTCGGCTTTACCATGTCGGAGCGCAAGGTCGGAAAGTCTCTCGACAACATTTTCCGAGGCTGTGATAAGAGGGTTGTGATTGCCACCTTCTCTTCAAACGTCCACCGTGTCCAGCAGATAATAAACTTCTCTCATAAGTACGGCAGGAAAGTCGCACTTACGGGAAGGAGCATGATAAACGTAATTGCCGCAGCGCATAAATTCGGATATATGGACATACCCGACG
Source organism: uncultured Clostridia bacterium (assembly GCA_905235695.1). Classification (GTDB taxonomy): domain Bacteria; phylum Bacillota; class Clostridia; order Oscillospirales; family CAG-382; genus UMGS882. Next base: position 1,238 of record CAJOMW010000173.1, read on the forward strand.
GCACCCTTATAGACATAAACGACATAAAGCGCTTCAAGCCGGAGGAGCTTACCATAATAACCACCGGCTCTCAGGGCGAACCGATGAGCGCACTTTACAGAATGGCGTTTGCCGAGCACGACAAGGTCTCGCTGTCTTCGTCCGATCTTGTGGTAATATCTGCAACCACCATTCCCGGCAACGAAAAGCTTGTCACCAAGATAATAAACGAGCTTCTGAAGAAGGGAGTTACCCTTCTCAACGACGCCGTTGCGGACGTACACGTCTCGGGACACGCCTGCCAGGAGGAGCTCAAGATAATGCAGTCGCTCGTGAAGCCAAAATACTTTATCCCGATACACGGCGAGTACCGCCACCTGAAGGCAAACGCCGATCTTGCGGCAGAAATGGGATTAGCGGGCAGCAACATAATCATACCGGAGATAGGAATGGTAGTGGAGCTGTCGGAAAACTCGGTCAGAACAGTAGACAGAGTGCCGTCCGGCAAGGTGCTGATTGACGGACTCGGAGTGGGAGACGTAGGAAGCGTAGTGCTTCGCGACAGGCGCCACCTCGCCCAGGACGGACTTATAGTCGTCGTCGCGGCGATAAGCTTTGAGACGAGAGAAGTGCTCTCGGGACCGGATATAGTTTCAAGGGGCTTCGTGTACGTCAAGGAAGCGGAGGAGCTTATGGACGGAATCAAAGAAGTCGCACTTGAGACGATAGAAAAGTGCTTTGAAGACGACATAGACGAGTGGAATACCATAAAATCAAAGATAAAAGACGCTTTGACGACTTATATATACAGCGTTACAAAGAGAAAGCCCATGATACTTCCGGTAGTTATGGAGGTATAAATCAAAGATAAATCGACGGGACGTGAGATAATGAAGATATACGGAAAACGTGGCAGTGCTGCCCAAAATAGAGGACAAATATATAAACCGCGCCAAAAAGAGCGAGCTGAAGGTCTTGTATTATATCTTTTCTCACGAAAAGACGGACGTAGCGAGTATATGCCTTGCCCTTGAGGAAACGCAGGAGAGCGTCAGTGCGGCGCTCGCTTACTGGCGTGCGGCAGGGGTAGTGGAGGACGACGAAGAAGAGCAGGATATCCCGGGCGAGGCTCCTTCGCTTTCCGATAAGGAAAAGACGGAGAGGCAGACTGCAGCTAAAAGACAGCCTGCGTCCTATACTCTCGCCGAGATAACCTCATCCCGTGCGAAGGACTCCACCTTCGGCTCTCTCGTATCTTACCTCGAAAAGCTGACCGGACGGCTGTACAATGCGGCGGAGCAGGGGATAATACTCTATCTCTACGACACGCTCGGTATAAATTACGAAGTTATAATGGGAGTTGCGAAGTACTGCGTCTCCATGGGAAAGACGTCGGTAAGATACATAGAAAAGACGGTGCAGAACATAAGCGAAGAGGGCGTCACCACATACGCAGAGCTGGAGACGTATCTCGGGGCAAAGAAGAAGAGTGCGGATTACGAGCAAAAGATAAAGAATATCATAGGCGCCTCCGACAGGGCTTTTTCAAAGTCGGAGAAGGAGCACATAGAGAAGTGGGAGAAGGTATACGGTGCATCCGAAGAGCTCGTCTCACTCGCATACGAAAAGACGGTATCAAAGATAAACAGACCTCAGATATCTTATATGTCAAAGATACTCGAGAGCTGGTACGACAAGGGACTTAAAACCCCCGAGGAAGTCGACGAATATTTCAAAAACACGTCCGACCGCAAAAAGAAGCCCACCGGCGGCGACGGAAGACTTGACTTTGATCTTGACGAAATATTTGAAAAGCCGGGCGCCGACTGATATATAAAGGGCGCATAAACCGATAGTTTTACCACATAAAGGAGGCGCACGATGAAGATAAAGAGCATAAAAGCCGAATCCTTCGGAAAGCTGAAGGACGCTTCATTTGAATTTTCACCGAAAATAAATATCGTGTGCGGCGAAAACGAGTCAGGCAAAAGCTCGGTAGGGCGCTTTGTACGCTTCATGCTGTACGGCTTCACCTCGCGCGGCTCCGAAATATCAAATAACGACAAGAAAAAATATAT
>CAJOMW010000174.1 GCA_905235695.1 uncultured Clostridia bacterium
TGTTTTGCTTCTTCAAGTTGTACTATCATTGTCTGACTCCTTACTCTGTTTTACAATCATATTAAATGAATCGGCAGTCGCAAAAACGGCCGATAAAATTCCGCTTACAATATAAACCGCCATGCTCACGACAAGTATATTTACGCCGTATATCCCCGGCACTTTTACAAAATTAAGCACCGTAAACGTACACACAGCCGAAAGCAGGCAAACCGACGCAAGCACCGTCGTCCTTTTCTTCACCGTGCCGGAAAATATTCCGAGAAGCACAAGAGATGCGCAAAGTGCCGCCGAAAGATATATAAAAGCGTCCGTATCAAAGAACAGTTCTTCTATGAGCCCTGCCTTTCCGTGCCCGATAAACGCTGCGGAATATCTTACGGCGCGATATATCATATCCGCATCAAAGACAGCCGCAAATGTGCAGAAAAGGTACTTGGCAAATTTTCCGCCCTTTTTCATGTCCGCTACTTTCCCACGCAGAAATGCGAGAATATCTTGCCTACGACCTCTTCGCTGACCTTTCTTCCGTCGGCTTCGCAGAGGCAGGAGAGCGCCTCCTCAAGGTCGAGCCCCGCCATATCGCGCGTCAGCTCCTTCATTGCCCTCTCGGCTCGCTTTACCGCTTCAAGCGCCATAGTGACTGCGGAGTACTGCCGTGCGCTCGTCAATATCGCGCCGCCGGAAATATCTCCCTCTGACAGCGGATAGAGGCGCAGCAGCGCTTCCTCAAGCTCTTTCTTTCCGCCGCCGGTCTTTGCCGAGAGCTTTACCACGTTTTCAAAGCCTCTGTTCTCAAAGCGTCTTTTCATATCGTCAACGCTTTTTTCGCTTACGGCCTTGTCCGTCTTATTCAGAATTATTATTATATTTTTTTCGTCTTTATACGAGTATATTTTTTCGGCGAACGCCTCGTCCTCCTCCGACAGCTCCTTTGAGACGTCAAAGAGTGCAATTATAAGCTCGCCGTCCTCCATTGCCTCTCTTGATTTTTCAACGCCTATCTTCTCTATCCCGTCGCTCGTCTCGCGTATGCCTGCCGTATCCGATATATGCAGCTTTATTCCGCAGACCTCGACGGTCTCCGATATAACGTCTCTCGTAGTTCCGGCAACGTCGGTGACTATCGCCCTGTCATATCCCGAGAGAAGGTTGAAAAACGTGGACTTTCCCGTATTCGGAGAGCCTGCTATTACGCTCTTTACGCCCTTTGTGACGGCAAGACCGGTCGAGTAGGTAGCCGAGAGCTTTTCGAGCTTTCGCCTGTACTCGCCTATCCTTTCGATTATCTCTGCGTCAGTCATATCCGCCATATCCTCGTCGGGATAATCTATATATGCGTACACCGCCGCAAGCATATTCTCTATGCCGTCGGATATTTTTCTGATATTTCTCCCGAGAGATCCGCCGGTCTTTGAAACAGAGAGCCTGAGCTGAGTCACGCTCTCGGAATCGAGCAGTTCTCCGACAGCCTCCGCCTGCGTCAGGTCGATTTTGCCGTTGATAAAGGCTCGCCTTGTAAACTCTCCCGGGATAGCCGGCTTTGCGCCGGCGCAGTACAGTGCGGCAAGCACGAGTGACGTGCCCACCGGGCTTCCGTGGCAGCTTATCTCGACGGTGTTCTCGCCCGTATATGAATGAGGTGCAATAAAGCAGGTTGCGATTCCCGTATCTATGACGTTTCCGTCGGCGCCGAATATGGTTCCGAAAACAGCTCGGTTTGCCTCTGTTTCCGAAAGAGCCTTACCGGATGCCGGGCGGAAGACCTTTGAAGCTATATCTATCGCATCGTCTCCCGAAGCACGTATTACGGCTATCCCCGCCTTGCCGTTTGCGGTAGACAGGGCAGCGCAGGTATGGGAAAATTGGGAAGACATGGGACACCTTCTTTCGAAAGTTAGGAGTGAGGAGTTAGGAGTTATGAATGAGAATGAGAGTGAGGAGTGAGGAGTGAGGAGTGAGGAGTTAAGGTAAAAAATCCTACGGATTTTTTAATTAGATTGAAAAAATAACAACTCAACAAAGGCATAAAAAGTTTTTGACGACCTTGAGAAGAGCTTGTGGGTTTGGGCGGAGCCCAATCTCAATTAAAAT
>CAJOMW010000175.1 GCA_905235695.1 uncultured Clostridia bacterium
CATTTTCAGAAAGTGCGCCCACTTTACGGAGTTTTTCGTGCTCGGCACTCTGCTCACCGCCCTGAAAGCGACTGTCAGCGGCAAAATGTTCGATAGCCTTTTGTTTATGCCGCTTTTTGTGTCGCTGCTTGTCGCAGATATCGACGAATTTATACAGCTGTTCGTCGGCAGAGGGAGCCAAGTGCGGGACGTTATGATCGACTTTTCCGGAGCGGTAACCGGGATAGCTTTTATGCTTCTTGTAATCTCTCGGCGTTGGAAAAGGCGAAGCAAAAAGGCGGCAAAAAATCTTTTATCCGGCGCAGGAACCGAGAATCACGAAGAAAATGGCGATATATCCCTTAATAATAGAAGCGCAGCAAAGCGCATCTGAAAGGAAAGATAATAAAAATGGAATGTACCGACAGATTTTATGAAATATACAAACACGAGCCGCAGGGAGTGGCTTTCTGCCCGTATCGTATATGCCCGATTGGGGCGCACAGCGACCACCAGTACGGAAAGATACTCGGCATGGCGATAGACAAGGGCATACACATTGCCTACGGACCGAAGAATAACGGCGTCGTCGAGCTTGTGTCGCTTAACTTTTCAAAGCGTGCGCAGTTTCATGTAAGCGGAGTGTCCGAAATAAAGGAGAACGACTGGGCGGATCACCTTCGCGGAGCTACCCTCATGCTCGGGAAAAAGTACAATCTACACGTCGGTCTTTGCGGAGTAATAGAGGGGAGCCTTCCGATAGGGGGGCTGTCTTCCTCGGCGGCGGTCATACTTGCGTTTCTGACCGCACTTTGCAAGGTCAACGGCATAACCCTTTCAAAGAGCGAGCTTATAGAAATTGCGCTCGACGCTGAGAACAAGTACGTCGGCGTCTCATGCGGTAAGCTCGACCAGTCCTGCGAAGTGTATGCGAAAAAGAACCATATACTGTATCTCGATACCTTCGATGATTCCTATGAGCTTATACCCGAGAATCCTTCCATGAAAAAGTATGAGATAGCGATATTCTTCAGCGGAATAGAGAGAAGTCTCGCATCTTCAAAATTCAATATGAGAGTCGACGAATGTAAGGCGGCGGCGTATGCGCTCATGGCGCATTCGGGAATGGAGTACGGCAAATTCAAGCAGGCAAGGCTGAGAAATGTGCCAAAGGACGTGTACGAAGAGTACAAGGATCGTCTGCCAGACAGCTGGAGAAGGCGCGCCGAGCACTTTTACACGGAGTTTGAGAGGGTAGAAAAGGGTGCGGAAGCATGGAGAAACGGCGATATAGATACCTTCGGAAAGCTGTCGTTTGAGAGCGGACACAGCTCGATATACAACTACGAGACGGGCTCAGACGAGCTTATCAAGCTCTACGACCTGATGAAGGAGACCGACGGCGTCTACGGCGGAAGATTTTCGGGCGCCGGCTTCAAGGGCTGCTGTATGGCGCTCATAGATCCTTCGTTTGAAGAGAGCATAGTCAGAAACATAAGCGAAAAATACCTCGCCGCTTTTCCCGACCTCAAGGGAAAATATTCCGTGCATATATGCGAGAGCGCAGACGGGGCGAAATTCCGTGCATATATGCGAGAGCGCAGACGGGGCGAACGTGTAAAAATCTTTGATTTTACACGAGTGAAGAGCTAAGAGAGAAGAGAATGGGAATTTGAATCGGTAAGTTTAACTTCTGATGAAATTCTTGATTTTCTAAATTAAATGAACAAAAATCGCAGATTTTTGTACCGTAATTGCGCATTGCGAACTGCGAATTTTTAACAAAAGGGACTATTTATAAAAAATTATCACTATAGTGAAGGGGGAACCCACAATGACCTGCCTTATCCTCGCCGCCGGATATGCGACGCGGCTCTATCCGCTTACGGGCCCCTGCTTACCGTCGGGGACAAGACGATACTCGACCACCTCGTCGACGACATTGACACAAGCGGAAGCATCGACGAATACATAGTTATCTCAAATCATAAATATGCCTCTCACTTTTTAGAGTGGGCAAAGACAAAAAAGCAGAAGATATCCGTACTCGACGACGGAACGATGACAAATGAGACTCGCCTCGGAGCAGTATGCGACGTTCAGCTTGCGATTGAAAAGTACGGTCTTGCAGACGGCAAAAACGACGTTCTTGTCATAGCCGGCGACAACGTCCTCGACTTTTCGCTCGGACGCTTTATATCGTATGCTCTGGAAAAGAATGCGTCGTGCGTTATGCGGTACTATGAAAACGACGAAAAGAAGCTGGTTAAGTGCGGCGTTTTGACCGTTGACGAAAATGACCTTGTAGTTCGCATGACCGAAAAATCTCCCGAGCCGGAAACCCACTGGTGCTGTCCGCCCTTTTATTATTACGCAAAGGAAGACGTAGGAAAGGTAAAGGAAGCGATAGAGGAGGGCTGCGGCACCGACGCACCCGGAAGCTTTATCGCATGGCTCTGCTCAAAGTCAAAGGTCTATGCAATGCAGATGCCCGGAAGCAGATACGATATAGGAAATCTTGAGAGCTATGAGAATGTCAGGAAGATATATAAGGGCATTGTAAATTAAACTTGCGGAGAAAGTCATGAAAAAAGTGATAAATATAGCCATGATAGGTTCCGGCTCAATGGGAAGGACCCATTCTGCGGCTTTGTCAAGCCTCAGATATTGCTACAAGGACCTGCCTTTTGAGGCAAGGCTCCACACCCTCGTCACAAGGAGCGAAGACGGGGCGGCGGAAAAGGCGCAGGCTCTCGGCTTTGAGCACTATTCTACCGACCTTGACTGCGTACTCGGAGATCCGAATATAGACGTTATAGACGTGTGTACGCCGAATATCTGTCATCACAGCGAAGTTATAAAGGCTGTAAGAGCGGGCAAGAGCGTGCTCTGCGAAAAGCCGCTCGGGATATCCTCCGCCGAGGCGTCCGAAATGGCGCTTGAAGCGAGAAAGGGAAGCGCAACTTACGGCGTCGTTTTCAACAACAGACATCTACCGGCTATCCTTCGTGCAAGAGAGCTTGTGGACGAGGGAAGGCTCGGGGATATAGTGTCCTTCAGAAGTGCCTACCTCCACTCCTCGTCGGCAGATCCCAAAAAGCCGCGCGGCTGGAAGCAGGACAGGGATATATGCGGCGGCGGAGTGCTGTTTGACCTCGGCTCTCATGCGATAGACCTGCTGACCTATGTTCTCGGCGGCAGGGATAAGGGCAGGATAGATGCCGTCAGAGGGCTTTCGCAGATAGTTTACCCCACGAGAGCCGGCGAAGACGGAAAGGACTGGCAGACAAACGCCGACGAAGCGTTTTACATAACGGCAAGGCTTGCAGGCGGCGGATGCGGAACGATAGAGGCGAGCAAGGTCTCGGTCGGCGCAAACGACGACTTCACACTCGATATATACGGAACTAAGGGTGCGATAAAATTCAATCTCATGAACCCAAACTACCTCCGGTTTTACGACGCAGAGGGCAAGAGCGCACCGCACGGCGGCGAGAGGGGATTTACCGCAATAGAATGTGTCGGCAGATACGATATGCCCTCTGCCGTATTTCCCGGTATGCGAGCGCCGATAGGCTGGATGAGGGGACACGTTCACGGAATGTATTCCTTCATTTCGGCGGTGAGTGAAAACAGAAAGGCAAGCCCGGACTTCGATGACGGAGCCTATGTAAACTACGTCATGGAGGCGGCATATAAGTCGGATAAGAGCGGAAGAGAGGAAAAAATCACTATAAGTTAGGAGTTAGGAATGAAGAGTTAGAAATTAGGAGTGAGGAGAAAAGAGTTAGGAGTGAGGAGAAAAGAGTTAGGAGTGAGGAGAAAAGAGTTAGGAGTGAGGAGTGAGGAGTAGTTATTGACGATTTTTGCAAGGCAAAAATCTACAATTATTTTTTTGTTCTCAAAAAACACTTCATTAATTCTTGATTTATCTGTTATCAAAAAGCATCACTTATAGTATTTTCACAAAAATCGAAGATTTTTGTTACATTCATTTTTTGTCCTCAAAAAATACTTATGATTTTTAATTTATCTGTTATCAAAAAGCATCACTTGTAGTATTTTTGCGAAAAACAAAGATGTTTGTTATATTTATTTTTCGCCCTCAAACAAAAATACTTAATTAATTCTCAAATTATCTGTTAACAAAAAATATAACTTATAATATTTAAACAAAAATC
>CAJOMW010000176.1 GCA_905235695.1 uncultured Clostridia bacterium
GTTATCGCCGACAACTTCAGCAACTCAAAGCCCGTCGTTCTCGACAGGATAGAGGAAATAGTCGGCAAGAGACCTGTATTTTACGAGATAAACATCGCTGACAAAGCCGCTCTCTCAAAGCTCTTTGAAGAGCAGAAGATAGACAGCGTCATACACTTTGCAGGCTTCAAGGCAGTCGGCGAATCCGTAAAAATGCCGATAGAATACTACCGCAACAACCTCGACACCACCCTCACCCTTCTCGAAGTCATGCGCTCCTACGGCGTAAAGAAGCTGGTGTTCAGCTCGTCCGCTACCGTTTACGGTATTCCCGAGACCGTGCCGCTCAAGGAGGATATGCGCTCCTACGGCTGCACAAATCCCTACGGCTGGACAAAGTACATGATAGAAAAGATACTCGAAGGCGTTGCCGTCGCTTATCCCGATATGTCGCTGGTGCTTCTCCGCTACTTCAATCCCGTCGGCGCTCACGAGTCCGGAAAGATAGGCGAAGATCCACAGGGCATTCCGAACAACCTCATGCCCTACATCTCGCAGGTCGCTGTCGGCAAGCTCCCTCAGCTCTCCGTATACGGCAACGATTACCCCACTCACGACGGCACGGGCGTGCGCGACTACATACACGTAGTTGACCTTGCAAGAGGTCACGTATGCGCCATAGAATACGCCGAAAAGATGACCGGCTCGGATATAATAAACCTCGGAACTGGCGTCGGATACAGCGTTCTGGACATGGTAAATGCTTTTGAAAAGGCTACCGGAAGGAAGGTCCCCTACAAGATAGCCCCGAGACGCGAAGGCGATGTCGCAGAGTGCTATGCGGATCCCTCCAAGGCAAAAGAGGTTCTCGGCTGGACGGCAGAGCACAACCTCGAGGATATGTGCCGCGACTCATGGAGATGGCAGTCGAACAATCCGAACGGCTACGACAAGTAAAACAAGGCATAAAATTTGCAGCGGCGCTTATGCGCCGCTCTTCAGACCGCTGACAAAGTGCAAGTCAGCGGCTTTTCTTTTTATCACTATCATAACATTATCATAAGGCAATTTTTTCGGGAGATTATCCTCACCCCTTCAAAAACCTTTTGATATTATCCCTTTTCTCGTCCGGAAGGATACCCGTCAGATGCCGCAAAATCCTCTCATACGACTCCTCCGGCGTCCTCTTGTATACGTTTTCCGAGAAAGCCCTTCCCATGAATTCCTCCGGCGTCGAGTACTTCGCAACGCCCCAGCCGTATTCCCTGCCGCTTTTGTCTACCATGTAGACGAAGTCGCTTATGACGACGTAGCACTGACCTTGCAGACGGGTTATGATGGTCTCAAAGCCCTTTTTTCCGCCCTTTATGTAGTTGCCCTTTGATTTCAGCGTCTTTGAGAGAACAGGCGCATTTTCGCAAAGCAGGTCGTACAGCTCCTTGTCGCGCACCGACGCCAGCTCATCGTCAAACCGCGCGTCAAAATCGTAGCCGTCCCTCCGGAAATTTGCAAAATCCGGAAACCATTCTTTGCTTATGAACGCCGCCTTTTTCCCGAAAAACTTGCCGTACGCACAGCCCGTCTCGTTTATTACCGGACCCTTCCACTCCCATACGCCCTCGTCTGATGAAAACCACGCTGCGGGCGACACGTGCTCCTCTATCGAGAACCCCTTTATCGAGTTCTCGAAAAACGGCAGAAAGCCTAACTCCTCTACTGCTTTTTCAAGGTCTGCTTTGGAAATCCCTCATCTTTTTCCCCCGAAAATAAGTACTGATGACAGTATAACACTCATATTGTCAAAAAACAATACTTCTTTGTAAAACCATGGTCTATATTGCCTACTTGAATTTTAAAAACCGGCGCAAAGTTGGTAAAATTGGTAAAAATAGATAAAAATATTTAAATTTCGCTTTTTTCTATTGACAAGCGCCCCTTGCACGTGTTATAATTACTCACACCAAGGGAAAAGCATACTTTTTTGGGATTGGTATAAACGAAAGAGAAAGGTGTGGCAAGATGAGAGTATTCTTTGAAGAACTTCTTCGCGAGAATTTTCGCTGTGGACGAATGCTTTGCTCCCGAGCTGATTTGTGCGGGAAATTTTGTGCGCCTTTATTCGGTAACAGGGTGGCGTAAGAGAGTTTTCGCATAGTTACGGTTCGGGAGTTATCAGAGATGACGCCCGTTTTTTTGTGTGATTATTTATTACGCCTGTGAAAAGAGGGATGAAATGATTGAACTGCGCAAGCTCTGCAAGAGCTTTACAAGCTCAAATGCGACGGTGGATGCGGTCAAGGACGTTTCGCTCACCATTGAAAACGGCGATATATACGGGATAATCGGTCTTTCGGGCGCAGGAAAGTCTACGCTCGTGCGCTGTATAAACTATCTCGAAAAGCCTACGAGCGGAAGTGTCATCTTCAACGGGGTGGACCTTGCGAGCCTCTCGAAGAAGGAGCTGCTGAAAACAAGGCACAAAATGTCCATGATATTTCAGAACTTCAATCTTCTCTCGCAGAGAAACGCCCTGAAAAACGTATGCTATCCTCTCGAGATAACCGGCGTGCCGAAAAAGCAGGCTATGGCAAAAGCGGAAGCGCTGCTTGAAACGGTGGGGCTTGCAGACAGGAAATACTCGTATCCGTCTCAGCTGTCCGGAGGACAGAAGCAGAGAGTGGCAATAGCGAGGGCGCTGGCGACAGATCCCGAGGTGCTTCTCTGCGACGAGGCAACGAGTGCGCTCGATCCGAACACCACACGCTCCATACTCAGCCTTCTCAAGGAAATAAACGAGAAGATGGGCGTTACCATAATCGTAATAACCCACGAGATGAAGGTAGTCGAGCAGATATGCAACAAGGTCGCTGTGCTTGACGGGGGAGAGGTAGTTGAGCAGGGACTCGTGAAGGACGTGTTCATTTCGCCTCAGTCAAAGATAGCAAAGGAGCTCATTCTTCCTCCGAGTCAGGCTATTCAGAGCATGGATTCCGACAACGTCATACGCATAGTATTCGACGGACGGAGCGCAGACGAGCCGCTTATATCAAATCTCATAATGGACTGCCATACGCCGCTCAACATTCTCGGTGCGGACACCAAGAACATAGACGGAAAGTCCTTCGGGCAGATGCTGCTGCAGCTTCCCGCAGACGATTCGTCGGTGCAGCGTGTAAAGAGCTATCTGAGCGAACACGGACTTACATACGAGGAGGTGCGCAGGAATGGCTGATTTCTTTAACGGCTTTCTCGGAACCGGAATGTTTGAGATGTACGTCGAGGCGATATACCTCACCCTCAAAATAACGATAATAAGCACCCTTATATCGTATATCCTCGGTATTCCGCTCGGAATACTGCTCTACGGAACCTCAAGCGTCGGCATTTTCCCGAATAAATACGTAAATGCGGTAGTAGGATTTATTGTGAACATACTCCGCTCGATACCGTTTATGATACTTCTGGTCATGACGATGCCGCTGGCAAAGGCGGTAGTCGGCAGCAAGATAGGAAATAACGCATTTATCTTCTATCTCGTCATTGCCGCAACGCCGTTTGTCGCCAGAATGGTGGAATCGTCCTTCCTCGAGATAGACGCCGGTGTCATCGAAGCGGCGCACTCTATGGGAACCAACAATCTTCAGCTTATATTCAAAGTCATAATACCCGAGTCAAAGCCCTCGCTCCTTATAGGAAGCGCAATAGCGATAACCACCATACTCGGATATACACCGATGTCCCAGCTGGTATCCGGCGGAGGCCTCGGACAACTCGCTATACAGTACGGTCTGTATAGATTCAACTCGCAAGCCATGTATATTTCATCTATACTGCTCATTATCCTGGTGCAGATAATGCAGGAGGTCCTCAACCGCCTTGCTAAGCGCTGTGACAAGAGAATACGCAGTAAGTGATATATAAAA
>CAJOMW010000177.1 GCA_905235695.1 uncultured Clostridia bacterium
TTTTGAGACTGAGACGGTGAGAGACGTGATAATTCTTAAAATTTTTCTGTATGTCCTCCTTGCCGTATTCGGGCTTGTCGCTCTGATTTTGCTTGCAAACATCGGCGTTTCCGTGAGGATAAGGAACGATTTTGCGGTGTATGCGCACTTTCTCTTTATAAGGATAAACGTGACAAGGCTGCTCTCAAGACCGAAAAAGCAGAAAAAGCCGATTTTGCTGAAGCTCTCCGACACCTTCGAAGCTGAAGGCGGCGCAGCGGTCGAAAAGCAGTATAAAAGCAAGGCTGAAAATGCCGAAAACAGGGAAAAGACAGAGAAAAAAGCGGACGGACACGTACAAGCGGAGACGCCAAAGAAAAAGAAGTCTCCGACAGAGCTTTTGGAGACGGCAAAGCAGATGATAAGCGACCTTGCGAGGTATTTTGCAAGGTTTGCAAGGCTCAGGGTAAAAAGACTTTACGCAGTTGCGGCATCCCCGGAGCCGGACAAAACGGCTGTTCTCTTCGGAGAAATGAATATTGCCGTAAGCTCTCTCCTATATGTGTGCAGGAGCTATAAATTCTTTAAGATAAACGACAAAAAGGTCGGCGTTTACTCCGATTTTACCGTAGATACACCGCTTGTTGACGCCGAGATAAGGCTCTCGCTTTTCGGATGGCAGATAGTCCTTATGGGGATAGTCCTTTTGGCGGATTATCTGAGAAAAAGATGAAAAGCGCATATATGTCTTTATCATGAGCGCTCATACACAGACGCAGTAGATATGACGTCTTTCGCTTTCAAATATCAGCTTTTACTTTTATGAGGAGATATAAGTTATGCAGGAAAAACAGCCAATGAGCGAGGTCATAAAGGAAGCCATTGACAAGGTAAAGAGCGTTGCCGATACCAAGACCGTAATAGGCGATCCCATAACCTTTATTGACGGAGTTACGATAATCCCCGTTTCGAGGGTATCGGTGGGAACGGCGCTCGGCGGCGGAGAATACGGCGCTAAGGCTCAGAAGAGCAAGAGCGACACCACAAAGAACATCACCGACAGCTTTCTCGGCGGCGGCGGAACCGGCATATCCGTAACGCCTGTGGCGTTTCTCGTTGTTACGGGCGACGGCGAGGCAAAGCTTCTCAATATCGGCGAGAACACGGGATATGCGGACGCGGCGATTATGGGTGCTGTAAACGGCATAGACGCCGCTCTCGACAAGGCGCCCGATATAATAAATAAGGTAAAGGGACTTTTCGGAAAGAAAGACAAGAAGGACAAGAAGAAAAAGTCGTCTGAAGAAGAGGAATAAACCGTCATTGATAAGCCCGATGACGAGGAGTAGATCGCTTGCGTTTCAAAAACACGGCAGATAAGCGGATAAATTTGATAAAAATAAAAAAATAATATACAACCAAAGGAGAGAAAAAACATGAAGAAAAAGATGATAAGCGCCGTTTTGGCAATTTGCTGTGCGGTTATGCTTTTCACAATCACAGCTTTTGCGGACGGAGGTACTCTCCGCGCACCCGCAAACGTTTCGCAGGGCGAGGCTGCAACGATAGCCGCAAGGCTTTACGCCGCGCGTGTCGGAGGAAATATTTCCTCTTACAACACGCAGCAGCAGTACATAGACTATGCGGCTAGTCACCAGCTTTTCAGCAATGTTACGATCGGCCCGGATTACTCTGTACCGATAACCAGGAGCAGTGCGGTTCGCCTTTTCGTTAACGCATTGGGAACCACGGAATTTACGTCAAAGACAACGGCAGACGTTATAATTCCGGACGTTCTTGAAGGCGATGCGAATTACGCTATTATAAAATCGCTCTACCAGGCCGGAATCCTCAAGGGCGTCGACGAATACGGATATTTCCTCCCGGATGAGCCGCTCACCGACGTTCAGGCAAATTATCTTATAACCGCACTTACCGACGAGTCTCTTAGGGCGGCGGCGTCCGTGCAGACCGAAACTTACGAGGTAAAGCGCGCAAGGTATCTCATAGACGATTACAAG
>CAJOMW010000178.1 GCA_905235695.1 uncultured Clostridia bacterium
ACAGCGCAGACGACATTGCGCAGAGCGGCGAAGAGGGAATTACAGACGTCGGGAGCGGCGGCAATATAAATGACAAGAAATAGCGGCGGAGCAAAAAGCTCCGTCACTTTTATATTTGTGCAAAAAAATAATTGACTTAAAGGTAATTTCATATTATAATAGTGGTAGAATCACCCGAAAGGACGTGACGTATCATGAAAAAGCCGAGAATACTCGCTGTAGGAAGCACCAATATGGATTTCGTGTGCTGTTCGGACAGTATACCGAGAGCCGGAGAGACCATAATATCCGACGGAGAATACTTCTCATCCCCCGGCGGCAAGGGGGCAAACTGCGCTGTAAGTGCGGCTCGCCTCGGGGCTGACACCGTGTTCTGCACGAGAGTAGGCAACGATACTTACGGACACCAGCTCACCGAAACATACAAAAAAGAGGGCATAGACTGCCGCTTTATCTTCACGGACACCGAGGAGAAGACGGGGCTTGCACAGATATACCGCGAGGGAAACGGGCAGAACAGGATAACCGTCTTTCCCGGCGCAAACAAGCTTCTCTCGCTCGGAAACATCGAGGAGGCGTTTACCTGCTATCCCGACGCTCTGCTCATACAGTGCGAGATAAAGCCGGAGGCGGTGCAGTATTCAATGAAGCTCGCCGACGAGCAGGGAGTGCCGATATTCTTTGACATGGGACCGGCAAGGGGTGACCTTGACCTTGACCTTCTGCCAAAGTGCGAGGTCGTCTCGCCTAACGAGACGGAGACAGAGTTCTTCACCGGAATAAATCCGAGCAGTGCCGACGCCTGCCTTCGCGCAAGCATAAAGCTCTACTCCATGATGAAGACAAGGTATGTTGTGATAAAGCTCGGCGGACGCGGCTGTTTTATATACGACGGTGTGCATCAGGAAATGGCGCAGTCGCTCGATGTAAAGGTGGTAGACACGACGGGCGCGGGAGACGCCTTCACGGCGGCACTGACGGTGAGATACCTGCAGAACGGCGGCGATATTTCGGATGCGGCACGCTTTGCAAACTGCGTCGGCTCGTACGTTGTGACTAAGAGCGGCGCTTTCGGCTCTTTCCCGACGATAAAAGAGCTTGAGAGCTTCATAAACGCTTATAATGCACGTTAGAGTTAACAAATAGTTCTTGTATTTCAGGGAATAGTTTGATATAATTATTGAGATAAATAATATTGCCGCCATGCGGCGTGGAAGGATGTTATTATGCCAAAGTATAAACGTGTGCTTCTCAAGCTCTCGGGCGAAGCCCTTAAAAACTCCTCTGAAGAGGGAATAATCGACTTTGATTTCACCGCAAAGGTGGCGTCTCAGATAAAGAGATGCACCGACGAAGGCGTGTCCTTCGGAATTGTCATCGGAGGCGGAAATATATGGAGAGGTGCGGGCAAGGCAATAGACAGAACGAGAGCCGACCATATGGGAATGCTCGCTACCGTCATAAACTCGCTTGCCGTTCAGACTGTGCTTGAGGAGGCAGGCGTTCCGACGAGAGTTATGACGGCACTCCAGATGAACCAGATAACCGAGCCGTACATAAGAAACAAGGCCGTTTCTCACATGGAGAAGGGCAGGGCGGTAATTATCGCCTGCGGCACGGGTAACCCATACTTTTCGACCGACACTGCGGCGGTGCTCAGAGCTGCCGAGATAGGTGCGGACGTAGTCCTCTTCGCAAAGAACATAGACGGCGTATATACTGCGGATCCCAAGAAGGACCCGACGGCAAAGAAGCTCGACACAATGACCTACGACGATATAATCCACAAGGATCTTGCCGTAATAGACAGCACTGCGTCCTCTTTCGGCCGCGACAACAAGCTCCCGATAATCATATTCGGCCTGAGCGATCCCGAAAACATCTACAGAGCGGTGAACGGGGAGAAACGATAATTTTAAATTAGGAGTTAGGAGTTTGGAGTTAGGAGTTTGGAGTTTGGAGTTAGGAGTTAGGAGTTAGGAGTTAAGGTAGAAAATCCTTCGGATTTTCAAATAATTGAAATGTATTGCAAAAAGCTGCTGCTTTCAGCAGAAATAATAAGATAAATTCCAAAAACAAACTTAAACAAGACATGAAAAATTTTCGTCGACCTTGAGAAAAAATTGCGGATTTGG
>CAJOMW010000179.1 GCA_905235695.1 uncultured Clostridia bacterium
GTGTGATATAATCGAATAAACTGATATTTTGGAGGAAAAATCATGAAAAAGACAGGAACCGACTTTGTAAAACCGTATTCCGAAAAATTTTTCGGCAAATCAAATACGGTGCAATACATATATCCGCGTGAAGAAATGGTAAAGGAGGCTATTTTCCCATACTTTGTGCTCGACGGCGGCGCGTTTAACCTCGCCTGCGACAGATTCGGCAAGGTAGACGGAGACGATATTCTCGAAAAGGTAATGAGCGACGAGCTGTTCGAGGAGTTCATCCTCGGCGGCAAGTATAACTGGGAAAAGTCGTTTGCATACACCGGCGGCACCGGCTTCACGCGCAAGTTCGAGTGGCAGATATGGCCACAGCGGCTTTATATGATACTTCCCCTTGCCCACGCCTATATGCGCACCGGCGACAGGAAGTATTCCGATAAGTGGCTCGAGACGGTACACGGCTGGGTAGATGCTCACCCGTATCAGGAGTTTGACGACTCCATATCTTATTTTGAGACCGACATGGTATGGCGCGATATGCAGGTCGGATGGCGCACTCTCTCGCTTCTTCACAGCCTATTCATGCTTCAGGAAGCGCCGTACCCGGAAGAAGAGTGGAAATTCCTCTATGACCTCGTACACCTTCACGCAAAGCATCTGTATCTTGAAGCCAAGGACAGAATAGCGCGTCAGCACGTACAGAACCACGTCTTGCAGCTCGGCACGGCGCTCATGCTCGCAGCTGTTATGTTCCCCGAGTTTGACTTTTCCGAAGAGATGCTCGAAATGGGCAAGGACACGGTAAAGATGAATATGCAGGGCATATATCCCGAAGGCGGAAGCGATGAGGACAGCCCGAGCTACAGTCATTTTATAGCCCGCCTTTATCTTGAAGCCTATCTGCTTCTCAAGAACAACAATTTACCTCAAATCGATGGACTTCACGATAGCATTGTCAACCAGTACAGGTGGATATGGCTGAATATCACGCCCATCGGAAACGTTCCGCGGATATCCGATTCATACAGTATCGATTCCGTTGCGGACATTGAACGCGTAAAGAGGCTCATAGACCTTGATTTGCCGTCGGAGAGAACGAGCGTATTCTTCCCTGCCAACAATTACGCCGTACTCAGAAAAGGCGACCTCGTGCTGTATGTGGACGCATTGGATCAGTATGCCGGACACCGTCACTGGGGCAGACCTCAGATATTGCTGTATTGCGGAAAGACACCGGTCCTCGTCGACGGCGGCTGCTGCAACTACGACAGGTGGGAAATGTATCTCGAGCTTCGCTCGATGCCGTATCACAACGTCGTTTACAGTCCGCTTATAAACATAAAGAATTACGAAAGAGGAAAAATCACGTCAAAAATATCTCACTATGACGGTGACAGCGTGGCTTTTGAAGCGCATATATCCTATGAAAACGTTGAATACGACTGGAAGCGCACGCTTAGGCTCACCGAAGATAAGCTGATTATAGACGACTGCGCAGTATCCGATAAAGAAATACCCTGGCGTTCGCATCTGCTTTTCTCTCAGCAGGACACAAACATTGATTCGGATAACCAGCTTCGCCAGATGACCTTTGATTATATCATGACGATGACTACAGATCTTCCCTATGAAAAGATGCTCATGCCGGTTATGAACGACAACAACAAGATAGACTATGCGGTAGTTGCAGAGTCAAACGACGTCGGAAAGGAATACAGAAATCATATCGAGCTTTCTTTCGAGAAGAGAGAAATTAAGTAAATAATAATTCGTTCCGGTCAGTTAAATGATCGGAACGATTTTTTAACGATGAAATATAATTTTAGATTTATGAATTTGAGTGTATTTTGTTTTGAATGATAGCCTTCAGACTTCAACAAGTCAGTGAAGTGATTTGCGCTGAAAAAGCACGCCGAAGCGTGCGTTTTTGTCTGTTGGATACTGAAGACTGAAGAATACAAAGCAAAAATCCCGCCAACATTCGTCGACAGGATTTTCGCTCTGGTGGAGACAAGTGGAATCGAACCACTGACCTCTTGCATGTCAAGCAAGCACTCTAACCAGCTGAGCTATGCCTCCACGTATTTAGTAAAAATGCGCTAGGAAACTCGAAGCGCATCGTTGGTGCACCCTCAGGGACTCGAACCCCGGACCAACCGGTTATGAGCCGGTAGCTCTGACCAACTGAGCTAAGGGTGCGTTATCTGCTCAACGGTTAGTATTTTAGCATAACGATACACTTTTGTCAAGAGTTTTTTTAAAAAAAATCAAAAAAATTCAGTTGTTTCGCATTTTCTTTTGTTCTCCCTTTTGCTTTCAGAATTTTATTGCAAATCGCCATAAAACTTACATTGACAAAACATATTTGCGGTGATATCATTCTATCGGTGAATGTGAAAATAATCGACCGTTATTTTCTGAAATATATCCGTTTTGTTCGGTTATTATCAAAAAAACAGCATAACATGGTTTTCGGCACATACCATAAAAGTAGTGGATATAACCCCTCTGCGTCTGAGAGCGTAAGACAAAGCAAAGACATATATCTTCAAGTATGTATAATATCTATCGAACCCCTGAAAAACCCCGGTTAATTATGTAGATAATGTGTAACAAAAGGAAAAGCGCAAGCGTTAGTTTTGACTAACAAATAGCTCTGTTTTGCGGCTTTTGGCAAAAGTGAGAAGTATTTACAATATATTAACAAAAAAACATTAAAAAGCGACAAATTTCTTTTAATTAGGTCTTTATTTTTCACAATGTTTGTGATATAATTAACATATCATTTATGATATGTTGTCTGTATTATGTAAATGTATTTGCAGACA
>CAJOMW010000180.1 GCA_905235695.1 uncultured Clostridia bacterium
GTCCGCTCTGCGGCGTCGGCAAGGATCAGTTTGCCGAAGAATAATTATAAGGAACGGGCTGTGCAGTGCTGCGCAGCTCGTTTTCGTATATTAAAGCAACATTGACAAAATTCAAATAAATAAGTATAATAGCAATGACAATACTGTAAATAACGGTGAATTATGAGATTTAAAGAAAGCAAAATATCACTTTGCGTTAAAATGTCAATATGCGCTTTGCCATTTTTAATCAGGCAGTAAAAATATACTCCTTAAAAAGCCTCAGAGCTATGGAAAACGAGAGCATGAGCGCTGAAAATCTCATTAAGATGATAGAAAATGACTGCAAAAGCAGTTAGCTTATAAAAATAATACAAATCAGTGCGGCAAATTCCTTGATTTTTCTGCAATTTTGCAAATTGATTTATTTTTAAATTTATGTTAATATTAACTAAGATAGAGGAGGTATTATACAATGACAAAAACAATACTTAAGCTTACGGAACTTGCACTTCTTACAGCCATTGTTATAGTTCTTCAGCTGCTCGGCAACTTTATCCATATCGGTCCCACCAGCATAAGTCTCGTTCTTATTCCGATAGTACTTGGAGCAATTGTTATAAGTCCTCTTGGCGGTGCTTTTCTCGGACTCGTATTCGGCTTAATAGTTATTTGGGGCGGCGTATCCGGCACTGATCCATTTACCAACATTCTCTTTGCGGCGCATCCCGTTTTTACTACACTTATATGCCTCGGAAAGGGCGCTCTTGCAGGTCTCGGAGCAGGCTACGTCTATAAGCTTCTTAAAGGCAAAAACGAGTTTCTCGCTTGTGTTCTCGCAGCGGCTTCCGCGCCCATCATAAACACAGGGCTCTTTATACTCGGCGGGCTCTTTTTGGTTTCCGACACGCTTAATGCTAATTTTGTCGGAGAATCTACGCTTGTATACTTTCTCATAATAGGCTGCGCAGGTCTGAACTTTATTGCTGAATTTATAGTTAACATCATTGTTTCCCCCGCTATACATACAACAGTCAACGCTGTAAAAAAGAGAATTCAAAACTGACAGATAACAGATATTAAGGCAGGTGTGAACGTGAGCAAGATTATCGGCATTGACGTCGGCGGCAGCACGACGAAGATAGTCGGATTTGACTCCGCAGACAGCGAAAAAGTCATTTCCCCCATATCCGTAAAAGCAAGCGACCAGATGGCATCGGTTTACGGCGCATTCGGCAAGTTTACCGCATCGAACGGGATCGAGCTTTCAGACATATCAAAAGTCATGATAACGGGCGTTGGCTCTGCGTTCATAGAGAGCAGGCTGTACGGTATTGAGACAAACCATACGTCCGAATTTGAATGTGTCGGACGGGGCGGTCTGTTCATATCCGGCTACGAAAAGGCTATTATAGTAAGCATGGGAACCGGTACGGCTGTCGTTGCGGCTGACAGGAACGCATCTCAGAAATACGAATACATGGGCGGCACCGGCGTAGGCGGCGGCACAATTGTCGGGCTTGCCAAGCAAATGCTCGGAATATCGGATATAGATCACCTCATTGAGCTTGCAGACGGCGGCGACCTTCGGAATGTCGACCTCATGATAGACGACATAACCAAGAAGGATATAGGCGGCCTCCCCACTTACATGACTGCTTCCAATTTCGGAAAGCTGAGCGACATCGCTTCAAAGAGTGATATTGCGCTCGCTATAATAAACATGGTATACGAATCAATAGGTATGCTTGCGGTCTTTGCCGCAAGAAGCAAGAATACGAAGGATATTGTTCTTATCGGCAACCTGTCCACAATGCCGCAGGCAAAGCCGACCTTCAAAAAGCTGAGTGAGATGTTCGGCATGAATTTCGTAATTCCGGAGCATTCTGAGTTCGGCACGGTTATTGGCGCGGCGCTTGCGGATTTTTAAGCAGATGCCTTTGACAAAGCATTACAGTGGGTGATGAGCAGAGAATACGGCTCTGCAATAATCGGTTAACACATAAATCCGTCAAAAATAAATGATTTTTTCCTTGACGTTTTATTGGTAATAATGTATAATTATATGTGTTAAAGTACATTTACAGCAAGAAAGGATGAAACACATGGATAAAGTACGTTTCGGTATCGTCGGAATAGGCAATATGGGATCGATCCACGCCAGTTACCTTTTCAAAGGCGAAATAGAAGGCGCATGCCTTGCGGCTGTCTGCGACCTAAAGCAGTCAAGGCTTGACTGGGCGAAGGAGCAGTTTGCAGACAAGATTGCGTATTTCACGGATTACAAGGAAATGATTGCCAGCGGGCTTGTTGACTGCGTTATCGTTGCCGTTCCCCACTACGATCACCCCCCTATCTGCATTGACGTTCTGAACGCAGGTCTCAACGTCATTTCTGAAAAGCCTATCGGCGTTTACACAAAGCAGGCAGAGGAGCTTATCGAAGTCGCAAAGAAGTCCGGCAAGGTATTCGGACTCATGTTCAATCAGAGAACCAACCCCATGTACAGGAAAGCCCGTGAGATGGTACAGAACGGTGAGCTCGGCGAGCTTAAGAGATGCGTTTGGATAATCACCGACTGGTACAGAACTCAGAGCTACTACAATTCCGGCGGATGGAGAGCTACATGGAGCGGCGAAGGCGGCGGAGTTATACTCAATCAGTGTCCTCACCAGCTCGACCTCTGGCAGTGGATATTCGGTATGCCTAAGACCATACGTGCGTTCTGCTCTGAGGGTAAGTATCACGACATCGAAGTAGAAGACGACGTTACCGCTTACGCAGAATATGAAAACGGCGCGACCGGCGTGTTCATCACTACGACCGGCGAAACTCCCGGTACTAACCGTCTTGAAATATCCGGCGACAAGGGCAAGCTCGTTATCGAAGGAAGCAGCATGAAGTTCTGGAAGAACAAGGTTCCCGAGAGACAGTGGACTTTCGATTGTCCCGAAGGCTTCGCACGTCCGGAAACCGAAGTTATAGACATTGACTATTCATCTTACAAGCTTCCTCTTGAACAGCATCAGGGTATAACTCAGAACGTTACCAATGCAATTCTCAAGGGCGAAAAGCTCATGGCTCCCGGTGAAGAAGGCATAAACGGTCTGCGTATATCAAACGCAATATTCCTCTCAAGCTGGCTCGGAAAGCCCGTTGACCTCCCTGTTGACGGCGACCTGTTCTACAGTATGCTTCAGGACAAGATAAAGAACTCAACTTACAAGAAAGTTGTAGAAGAAAAGACCGCAAACCTTGACGGTACATACGGTCAGAAGTAAATAACATTGTGCGGAAGCTCCACGGAGCTTCCGCTTTTTCGATATATCGGCGATTACAGACGCTGCACTTGCCTGTGCTGTCATTACTCTGTGACGGCACATTTTCGGAAGGTAAATTCATTATTAAAGACCAAAAACGGATTATAAATCTGATTATGAAAGAGAGCCAAAGAGCATATAGAAAGCCCCAACCGAACGGTTGGGACTTCTGCTATTAAATATTGATTTTCACAGGCTTGGCAATCGGTTTCATACTCTCAGCCGAATCTATGAGAAATACTACTATACTCACCGCATTGTCAAGCTCTTCCATCTGTATATTTACCGGTTCATTATCTCCGCCGTATAAAGCTATTTTCACCTCAATAATCCTGCCGCTTGCGCTGTAAGCAGCCGCAACAACGGTCGATTCTTCATAATTATACGGCAAAACATCTAAGCCGCCATCATTCATCTCAGCAATAAGAACAGCGTTATTCGTATTATTAGTGCGAAGAA
>CAJOMW010000181.1 GCA_905235695.1 uncultured Clostridia bacterium
ATGCCGGCTTGCCGATGCGGTCAGAAAGACGCAGAAGCGTGCAAACGCCCTGTCAAATGTTCAGATACCTGCTCTTACGGAGCAGATAAAGACGATATCAGAGGCTCTCGATGAAAAGGAGCGCGAGGATTTCTCGCGCATGAAGGTAATAAAGAGGCAGAAGGAGAAAAGCTGAGTTTGCTTTTCTCTTTTTGTATTTCCTCAGAAAAAACGATACGCTATTGAGGACTATATAGGCACAAAAGCTGCTGCTTTGATACTTTAAAATTTTATGCCAAATTCAAGAAAAACCTTGAATTAGGGGCAAATGCGTGGTATACTAATAAAAAACCTGTATTGGAGTTGATCGCTTTGGATAAGAACAAATACGAGGTAATAAGGCTGAGAATGGAGCGTACGGGCTTCGCAGGAACAATATGTACTGCGAGTGTGCGGAGAGCGTAGACGAGGCGGCAGAGATAATAAGAGAGCTGATAAACGACGGCGACACGGTCTCTGTCGGCGGCTCGATGACGCTGTTTGAAGCCGGGATAATAGACATGATAAGAGACGGTGACTACAGGTTTCTCGACCGCTACGAAAACGGGCTCACAAAAGAGGAAATACGCGAGGTATTCATAAAGTCGTTTGACGCCGACGTATACATCACGAGCACGAACGCCGTGACTGAGCGCGGAGAGCTGTACAACATCGACGGCTCCGGAAACAGGGTTGCCGCCATGATATACGGTCCGAGAAGCGTTATAGTACTTGCCGGGTACAACAAGATAGTCAAGAATTTAGATGAGGCAAAGATGCGCCTTGAAGAGATTGCGGCGCCTGCGAACGCCATAAGGCTGGACATGAACACCCCCTGCACTGCGACCGGCAGATGCATGAACTGCTCGAGCGAGGACAGGATATGTGCGGACACGGTCATAATGGCACGTCAGCGCATAAAGGACAGAATAAAGGTAATACTCGTCGGGGAGGAACTCGGATACTGATATGGGAAAGATCGGCATAGTTCTTCTTGAGCCCGAGATACCGCAGAACACGGGAAATATCGCGCGCACCTGTGCCGCAACCGGTGCGTCGCTCCACCTGATAGAGCCGATGGGCTTTACCGTCACCGACGCAAAGCTAAAGCGTGCAGGTCTCGACTACTGGCACTACCTTGACATAACCTACTACAAAAACATAGAAGATTTTTATGACAGGACGAAGGGCGGGGAGTACTTCTACTTCTCTACCAAGGCTCCTCGCGCCTATACAGAGGTAAAATATCCCGAGGACTGCTATCTCATCTTCGGCAAGGAATCTGCCGGAATACCGGAAGAAATTCTGAAAAAGAATCTTGACAGGTGCGTCAGAATACCCATGAGAGAAAATCTGCGCAGTCTGAACCTGTCAAACTCCGCGGCGATAGCCGTTTACGAAGTCCTGCGCCAGAGCGATTTTGCCGGGCTTGAGCAGGAGGGCTTCCTGAAGCTCATGTATGAAAACTGAAGTTTACTTTTGAAAGGATCAAATATATGCTGATAGATCTCATAAGAGAGGGCATAACCCCTCAAAGCATAATAAATATAATCATTCTTATAATCGTCATAATGATGTCGCTCACCGTCCATGAGGTATCGCACGGATACATTGCATACCGGTGCGGAGACCCGACTGCGAGAAATCTCGGCCGCCTTACGCTGAACCCCCTCGCACACCTTGATCCGATAGGCACGATAATGCTGCTCCTATTCGGATTCGGATATGCAAAGCCCGTGCCGATAAATCCGAGGAATTTCAATCACTACAAGAGAGATCTTGTGTTTGTGTCGCTTGCCGGTCCGGTTTCAAATCTGTGCCTGGCGATATTATGGGAACTGCTGTTCAGAATATCGTGGCTCTTTATGCCGGAAAGCGCAATAATTCAGTCTTTTACCTCTTACAACACTGCGTTTTACTGGTGGTTCATATTCTGCAACTATTTCGTCATGCTGAACGTCGGACTTGCAGTATTCAATCTGCTTCCGATACCGCCGCTCGACGGCTCAAGGATAATTTCGGTAATTCTCCCCCAAAAGGCAGCGTACTACTACCTGAAATACGAGAGATATATGATAGTCGTACTCGTGCTTCTGTGGCAGGGAGCGTTCAGCGGAGTGCTCACGTTCCTCAGAGAAAAGGTGATGAGCGGAATCTTCTGGACTTTCGACCTCACTCCGCTCAAGCTCGTGAAGGGTGATTCTGTATGGATAAGATGGTAAACGAAAATATGCTTGAGGAAGCCGCAGAAAAGCCCGAATATATAACCGTCGAGTCCGACGGGCTGACGTTCCGTCTCGAAATATTTGAAGGGCCGCTCGATCTGCTCCTCAGCCTTATCGCTAAAAACAAAGTCAATATATACGACATTCCTATCGCCCTTATACTCGACCAGTACATGGAGTATATACGCAAGATGGATATGTTCGACCTTGAGATAGCGTCGGAATTTATAGTCATGGCGGCTCAGCTCATGGTCATAAAGTCGAGAATGCTTCTGCCGAGAGCCGACGAGGAGCAGGAGGATCCGAGAAAAGAGCTCGTCGATCTGCTCCTCGAATACAAGAGGGCAAAAATGGCGGCGGATATTCTGCACGACCGCGAGCTGACTTATGCCGGAAGATACGAAAAGCCGGCAGAAAAGCTGCCGGACGATTTGAAGCACGACTACAAGCTGTCCCACGACCTCTCGGTTCTCACCGAGGCATACCGCCGGGTATACGAGAGAAATCTCGAGATGATAGAAGCAAGTCAGAACACGCAGAAGCTCGATGCACTGATAAGGACGACTAGGCACGTAAGCGTCAGCGAAAAGATAAACGGAGTTCTGAGCCGGGTTTCAAAAAACGGAAGCTATGTCTTCTCGGGGCTGTTTGACAACGTGGAATCGAGAAGCGATATAGTCGCTACGTTCCTTGCGGTGCTTGAGCTCGTCAAGAGCAGGCAGATAATAATAGAGGACATAACGGAAGACTATGCCGAATGCAGGCTCATTGCCGCAGGAGAGGGCGAAGATGAAGAAGCCGGCACAGCGGCGCCGGATACATACGAGCAGGAGCAGTAAATGACTTTATATTCAGCCGTGAACAGATTATTCCCGACGGCAGGATAAAGACAGATATACCGGGATGCCTCAAACAGAGCCGATATTTAAAGATAAAGAGAAAAAAAGCTGTAAATTATATGCAAGCTTGAGCTGTGCATTTCTCATATGGTCTTCCTTGAGGTGCGTAAATGTAGCGTTGGGATCCGTCTTTGAAAAGTACCTAACATTTAGGAGGATAGAGATGAATATAACAAGAAAAGGATTTATAATCATTCTGTTTACTATATTGTTTATAATAGTTTTTATGTTAATGCATATCATTAGATATTGGATTCCATATAAATATTGTGTTAAAGAGGAAAACATTCACAAATATGTTGGTTGCATTTTAGTGCAAGAGGTGTGGCATACCGGGACAGGCTGGGAAATAGTTGGAAACGATAAAGGTTTGTTTGATAATGCTACACATAAAGATATATTATTAACAGGAAAAATTCCTCCTGAAACTCCAGTAGGTGGTCGTCATGTAAATACATATTTATGTGAAGTTGATTATAAGGGATATGAATGGGTAGATAATCTTCACGAAGAATTTGAAAAGTATGAGGTTGTTGATTGGTACCCTATTTATCCATATAAAAGAGATACTATTTTACCTTCTTGGTTATATCCTTATGACTATATGTCAAGGGCTGATTTACAATAAGATATATATTTCACAAAAAATAGGAG
>CAJOMW010000182.1 GCA_905235695.1 uncultured Clostridia bacterium
TTGCTCATATAGAGAATGTTGCACGTTTCCGCGCCATGGCAAGTTTTGCGGTCACGAGACTGCGGTGAAGGCGCGGTTTTGATGAGGCTTATGCAGTGGAACTTTATTGCTTTTGCAAGTGGTATGCACTGCTTTCTGCTTCTTTTTCGGCGGCGCAAAGCCAAGTCTCAACACGCCTTCAATGGGGCTATATATGATTTTTTGGTGTCGATAACGCCAAAGGCTTATCGTTTTTCAGTGGGGTGCAATCAATTTTCCACTTTCAATTTTCCATTTTCAATTTTCAAAAGCCGCAGGCTTTTTTCATTAACTTTCAACTTTCCATTTTCAATTTTCAACTGAAAAATCACTTCGTGATTTTTCTCACACCCTGATTATTTTCTCTATTCCCTTGACCTTTGCGTATTCTACCGTGTCCTCGTACTTCTCAAAGCACGAAAGCTCGCATATATCGCCGCTCTTTTCCATGTATTCAAGCGCTTTTGCAAGATTTTGCGGCTCGTAGTGTATGATGCACTTGGCACCCTCTTCCTCTTTTGGGGCAAGCCGTGCAAGCTTGTCGGCTATAACGCTTACGTTTATACCAAATCCCGTCGCACCGAGATCCTCACCGAAATTCGAGAGGAGATTGTCATATCTTCCGCCGCCTATTACTGCTTCCCCGGCGCCGTCCGCATATCCCCTGAATACGAGACCTGTGTAATAGTCCATATCGTTTACTATCGAAAGGTCTATGGTGACGTTCTCCGCAAGACCGCTCTTTTCAAGCACAGAGTAGAGCTGTGAGAGGTAGTCGAGCGCTCCGCAGGCTTTGGCATTTCCACTGCATATCGTTCTGGCTCTGTCGAGTACCTCCTTGCCGCCGAAAAGACGTGGCAGCAGGCGTATCAGCTTTATCGCCTCGTCTACGTTGCCCCTCGAAGCGCTGAGAAACTCTATTGACGACGAGTTCTTTGCCTCTATATATCCGAGCGCCATCTCAAGCTCTGTTTCGTCAAGCCCGAGCCCGTCTATAAGCGCCCTTGCAAAGCCGGCGTGCCCTATTTCAAGCTTGTACGCTGCGCTTCCGCCGAAGTATTCGCTGATTTCCCTAAGAGAGTCGAGCGCATTCACTATACACTCCACATCCGCCTTAAAGGTGTCTCCGCCGAGTATCTCTATGCCGGTCTGAGTAAATTCACCGCGCTTGCCGGAATATCCGTGCATTATTCTGAACACGTTCTGATTGTAGCAGAGCTTTATGGGACGGGGTGCGTTTTTGAGACGGGTGGAGGCAATGCGAGCCATGGGCGTAGTGTTGTCCGGGCGCAGAACGACCAGCTTTCCGCTCTTGTCCGTGAGCTTGAACATATTCTCTTCCCCGAGTACGCTGCTCGGTATGTTGAATACGTCAAAATACTCTATCGCCGGCGTTACGACCTCCGCATAGCCGCGGCTGCGGTACAGATTTATAAGCCCTGAGCCTATCTCACGCACTGTCTTTATCTCTCCGTATATCATGTCTCTCATGCCGTCGGGTATGTTTTTTCTGAATGTCTTCATATTTCTTCTCCATATCGCTTTAGCGCTTTAAAGTGATAATATAATAAATTACTGTTAAATTATATCATGCTTTTTTGCAAAAATCAATAGTTTTTCACAAAAAAATCCCACTAAAATAATATACACCGAAAAGGCATTTTTGTCAATCTTGCTTTAATTTAATAAAATATTAATACGCAGTTATTGAAAAAAGTGTGGTAAAATGATAAAATATAGGTAAAAAGGGGGAGAATTTATGAACATAAGCGAAATTCAGAGCTTTCTTGACACAGACATTCTCGGCAGGAGCTGCTCGCTGTTTACAAGCATAGATTCTACCTCGTCCTATCTGAGGAGAAATCTCGAAGACCTTCCCGACGGGCACCTTGCCGTATCAGACGAACAGCTCGCCGGAAGAGGGCGCACAGGCAAGACTTTCTATTCGCCGAAGGGCGACGGGCTGTATTTCAGCTTTATATTAAAGGAAAAAAAGTACACGTCCGATCCGCTTCTGACGATAAAACTGAGCTATGCCGTATGCCGTGCCGTCGACAAGCTGACGGGAACGGAAAAGGTCGGGATAAAGTGGGTAAACGATATATATATTGACGGCAAGAAGATAGCAGGCGTGCTGAGCGAAAGGGTAAAGAGCGGCGGCGAAGAAGCGATAATAGTTGGAATCGGCGTAAACTTCAGGTTTGACAAGGGAGCGGCGCCGAAGGAGATACGCGGCAGGTGCGCTTCGCTCAGAGACGTTTCAAGGCATCATCTTAGCCGTGCAAAGCTCTGCGCACTCATACTGAACGAGATAGAAGATATGTACAAATCCGGCATGAGCGACGAAGAGTTTATCGAGCTGTACCGGGTTCGCTCGATCGTTCTCGGTCGGGAGATAAGCGTCATAAAGGACGGCGGCGAGATGAGAGCTGCGGCGCTTGACATAGCAAAGGACGGCGCACTCGTCGTGCGGTACGAGAGCGGCATAACCGAAAAATTGACGGCAGGAGAGATAAGCGTTGTTGTTTAGTGAATAATGAATAATGAATATTGAAAATTGAAAAGATAAGGAACAAAAAATCCTTTGGATTTTTTGTCGTAAGATTGCCTGTTACTACGGCTCGGCACACGGGAAAAACGGATAATTAAACCGCATATTAAAAAGCTGAGGTGAATATGATGAATCCCATGCAGGAAAAAGAGGAAAGCAAGAAAAAAATCATCCTATCGGTGATTATATGTTTTTTGACGATACTCTCGGGTGTGACATTTATCATTTTGGCAAGTGCGCTTGAAATCAAAACGTGGCTGCGCATACTGCTTATTGTAATTGCTTTGATCGTTATCATCGGTGGAATTGGAGCTGCGGCTGCGCTGGATTTAATGGCAGGGACATTTGAATGCCCGAAATGTAATGCGAGATTTGTGCCCACAACTGCTGCTTACATTGCCGGTCCGCATACCGTTACCAAGAGAAAACTCAAGTGTCCGAATTGCGGAAAAATCTCATATTGTAAAAAAAGACTGACACACTGATAAATCGGGATTTAT
>CAJOMW010000183.1 GCA_905235695.1 uncultured Clostridia bacterium
AAAAAGAAGCAAAAAGCACGTTTTCTTTCTCTTGTAAGAGAAAGAAAAAGGAAAGAGAACTGCGTCGAAAAACTTCGCTTCGCTCTGAGGTTTTTCGACGGTGCCATGCCCGGTTTCACTGCCCTTACAACGGGCTACATCAAAGCATTGGCTTTTGTGCCTCAACACGCCTTCAACAGGGCTATGTAAAAGCTATTGGTACAGACAATACCAATAGCTTCTCGTTTTTTGATGGGGTGCCATCAATTTTCCACTTTCCACTTTCCATTTTCAACTTTTAAAAGCCGTAGGCTTTTTACATCAATTTTGCATTCTGCATTTTGCACGGCACCGTCGAAAAAGAAGCAGAAAACAGCACATACCACTTGCAAAAGTAATAAAGTACCACTGCACAAGCCTCATCAAAACCGCGCCTTCAATACAGTCTCGTGACCGCAAAACTTGCCATGGCGCGGAAACGTGCAACATTCTCTATATGAGCAACTCCACCGAAGAATATTTTGAGGCACTACAGCCGCAACTTTGATGTAGCCCGT
Organism: uncultured Clostridia bacterium; assembly: GCA_905235695.1. Classification (GTDB taxonomy): domain Bacteria; phylum Bacillota; class Clostridia; order Oscillospirales; family CAG-382; genus UMGS882. The sequence continues at coordinate 537 of CAJOMW010000183.1, forward strand.
TGTAAGGGCAGTACGACCTGCGCCAAGAACCGTCGGCATATCTGCGGAGAGCCGAAGGCTCGGAGCCCGTAATATGCCGACGCAGCATCCTTCGATTTGCCCTTCCCATGCTTGGGAAGGGCAAAAATCTTTTGGTACTTTTCTAAGTACGTAAAACGTGTCCCCAAAGTGCTGAAAGCACTTTGGTAGCTGCAACTGCGCTCAGCAGAGCAACAGAAAAAGAGCATTAAAGGCGGCGCATTAGGCAAAGTGGAACAATAGGATTATATCTGCGCCTACACCTCATCCGAGCGGCTTCGCCGCCCACCTTCCCCTCTAGGGGAAGGCTTATTTGCGCCCGGCAGAGCAACAAAAAAGAATATAAAAAGCCTCGCCGCCCGACAGGGCGGCGAGGCGCATCACCTTTTTATCCTCGTCTTTCGTTTACATAGAGCTTTATGCGCGAATTTATGGAATCTGCCACCTGATCGACCGTCTTCTGGTTGTCAAAGTAGGGAGCGGCTTCCTCCATGATTATATCTATCGTATCTCATGCAAACCTTTGCGCCGGTCAAGATGTCATATATCCTCTCGGCGTCCTCCTCGGTGCTGTCTCTCAGCTTGACCTCGCTGTCGCCTACCCAAAAGGTCGGTTCGTTCTTTTCCCTGACCTCTTCGCCGTTCTCATCGGTGTACGTATAATATGTCGGGAGAAGATCGTTTGCCTTTCTCCTTTCGATTATGCTCTTCTTTATCGGGAAGGAGTAGGTATAGCCGCCGTTGCCGTTCTCGTCGCGTTCTCCGGAGTACTTGTTCTGGTACTCGTCCGAGAGCAGGTACTTTATGGCCTTCCATGCGCCGTCAGCCACCTTGCTTCTCGCATTTATCGCCAGTTCCTCGTAAGAAAGCATGAGCGCACCGCTTGAGTCTTCTGCGCTCATCGGATAGCCTATGAGATTTACCTCTCCGCCAAACTGAGCCTCGTATCTCGGTATCTGATTGAAGTCGTAAACATATGCGGCATTGAGAATGGTAGTGCCGTTTATATATGACATTTCAGCATCGCGCCAATAGTTCGGATTCTCGTTCCAGAGGTCTTCGTATGCGGAATAGTCGGCAGGTAAGTCTTTGAGGTACCTGAGGATATCCTTGAATTCCTCGCTGTCAAACGAGCAGGAGCCGTCGTCGTGTATAAATTCTTCCTTTGCAAGAGCTATGAAAATCTCGCCCATACCGTCGCGCGCCGCCTCTGCAAACATCTGCTGACCGTCTTCGAGGGACTGATGCATTTCGATGAAGTCCTTCATCGTCCAGCTCTTTCTGTCGCCGAGAGTCGACTTCTTGCCGTAAAGAGTCATAAAATTAACCGTGGGAGATATTGAATATAGCTTGCCGTCGGTTTCAAACGCTTCAAATACGTTTTCAAGATAGTCTGATCTGTCAAAGTCGGGATCGCTGTCCATGAATTTATACAGATCGGCAAATACGCCCTTTGAAGCATAGCTGTCGTAGTCCATGCTGTACGAATCTATAATTATTATATCGGGCGCCTTGTCGTTTGATATGATATCCTTGTCGAGCTGTTCTATCGAGCCGTTCCAGTCGTTTGACTCGTTGTCGTACTTTGAGTAGTCCTTAAAGATTATCTTGTATTCGTCGCTCGTTCTGTTGAACTTCATAAGAGCGCTTCTTACATCGTAATCTATATATCTTCCGGCTAAAGTTATTATGTACTTTTCCTTTACCTCGGAAGGATCTACCTTGGTGAGCAGGAGAACGACGTTTTCACGGTCGTTATAGTCATAATAGCTTATAAGAATCCTGCCGTCTTCGAGGAATACGGGAGTTGAATCGCTGTAAGATACACCTATATCGGAGTTGACGAAGCTGCATATCTCGGTCACCTCCTCGTCGCCGAGCTTGTAGCCGTAAATGCCGTAGGAGTCAGAGAGGATAAAGTCGTATCCCAGCTCTCCCTCGCTGAAATTGTAGGAGTACAGCGAATCGGATAAGTTGACCTGAGCGTCCTCAAGCTTTCCCGTAGAAATGTCAAATTTCTTTATTTCTATGCCGCTGTCACCGTAGTATGACGCATATATATC
>CAJOMW010000184.1 GCA_905235695.1 uncultured Clostridia bacterium
GCAAGACGGATGACAAAGTAAAAGTGAAGAGCGACAGCGTGATAAATGAGGACTGGGACGGCGGAACTCCTGCATACCAGAATTATACCGGCGAAGAGATTGACAACAATATGTTCTTTGGAGGAACGCTTTATGGCGTTGCTTCAAAGCTCGAATATCTATCGTCACTCGGCGTAAACTGCATATATCTCAGCCCTGTATTTGACGCCCATTCAAACCACAAATACGATACCGGCGACTATATGAAAATAGATGAGATGTTCGGCGGAGAGGATGCGTTTGCATATCTGCTGGAAAAAGCGAGAGAAAATGATATAAAGATAATTCTCGACGGCGTTTTCAACCATACCGGAGACGACAGCCTCTATTTCAACAGATACGGCAAATATAACAGTACAGGCGCATATCAGTCAAGAGAGTCCGAATATTATGACTGGTATACGTTTACGAATTTTCCGGAAAAATACGAGTGCTGGTGGGGTATAAAGATACTTCCCAAACTGCGGGGCGAAAATGAGAAAGTAAAGGACTTTTTCCTCGGAGAGGGAGGAGTTGTCGCAAAGTATCTGAGAGATGGCACGAGCGGCTGGAGGCTTGACGTAGCCGACGAGCTGACGGATGATTTTCTGACAGAGCTCAGAAAGAGAGCAAAGAGCGAAAAGAGCGACGCTCTTATAATAGGAGAAGTTTGGGAAAACGCTGCGGATAAGATAGCGTACGGAGTGAGAAGGCAATACTTCTCCGGCTTTCAGCTCGACTCCGTTATGAACTATCCGCTCAAAAATGCGATAATCGACTATATGAAGAGCCGCGACTGCACCGTATTTTACAATACGGCTCTTGAAATATATTCAAGTTATCCCAAAGATTCTTGCGACGTGCTGATGAATATTCTCGGCACGCACGACACCCCACGCATACTGACTGAGCTTGGCACGGATGAAAAAGAAAGCAATATGACTAATGCCGAAAAATCCGTATACAGACTGAGCGATTCAAAAAGGGAAGAAGCCGTAAAACTTCTTAAGATGGCGTCTCTTATACAGTTCACCATTCCCGGTATGCCGTCTGTTTATTACGGAGACGAAGCCGGCTCACAGGGCTTTGGCGACCCTTTCTGCCGTATGCCGTTCCCGTGGAACAATATCGACGCAGATATCCTCGAGCATTACAAAGCGCTCGGGGCGCTTAAGCACACAAGCAGCGCACTGACAGACGGCGAAATTGAGTTTATTGCTCACGACGGCGCATTTTGCGCCTATACAAGGCATAACGGACAACAGAAAACAGCAGTGCTTGTAAACGCAGGCGACGATTTCAGACACATGAGCTTTGACTGCGACTGCAGGGTTATATTCGGCAACGCCGATGTCTACAAGGATAACTCCGGTAAAGTGCGAATAACGGTAGGCCCCCGAAGCGGTGTGGTGGCGGAGATGCTAAGCGTGAAATAGGTTTTAAATACACTCCTTTTTTAAAAAATAGGCGGTTTTACGGATATAACAGAAAAGTATGGGAACAGATTATATGAAGATAATTTCAGCATATCTCGCCATTATATCAATAGCAGCGATAATAATTACTATATACGATAAAAGTGCGGCAAAGAGGAAAAAATGGCGTATAAGCGAAAATACGCTTATGACCGTTGCCGCTCTCGGCGGGGCAATGCTTCTGACGATGATTTTGATAAGGCATAAGACAAAACACATAAAATTTATGGCAGCTCTTCCGCTTATCATGGTTGTGCACGTCATTTTTGCGCTTTTTATCGCAAGATTTATACTAAATCAGTAAATATTTTACGTTATTTTCAGCCCTTTAACCGGGCTGAATTTTTTTATGCCGTCTTTCATATAATTTAATGGAGCTAAATGTAAACACAATATGAAATCTGCCTTAATATGGAAAAAATTCGAGCTAAAATATTCTGCTTTGTATATTTTACTAAAAATTGGTAAATACTCAAATTTGAGCAAGAATTATGGCAAAAAATGGCACAAATTTGCAAAATTTCAAAAAAAGGGTTGACAAGCAGGATTTAATATGTTAAGATACATGCTTGCAAAAATACAAAATTAGTACTTTTACCCATTTGAGCAAAAGGAG
>CAJOMW010000185.1 GCA_905235695.1 uncultured Clostridia bacterium
AAGCATCTTATCGGGAGAGCCGTCTTTGTCGGGATCTGAACCGATTTTTATTTTAAGCAGAAAATAGCCTTCAGATATAAGCCTCTTGATTTCTTTAATGCTCGTTCCGTATCCGATAAGGGGAATGTTATATATCTTTTCATACTGCGACGAGAGATTTTTTCTCGTTTCGTCGTCAACGAGCTTTAATATGTCCTCTGTCCCATTTTCCTTGGCATAGAGCTGCCATAGGGCATTGTCCAGTGCAACAAGGCTGTTAAGTGCAAAGGTCTTTCTCAGATTCTCATATCCCGTGACTTTTTTTAAGTATGCGTATACATCGTCCTCTATTGCAAGCAGTGCCTCAGCAGGACTTTTAAAATCCGAACCTTTCAGCAATTTGAGCCCGTATTCGCATCCGAGCATCATATAGAGATTTCCTGCGCACTGACCGGCATTTCTGAATATTTCCGAATCAGACCAGAGCACGCTTTGAACACCGACGCCGACGGCAACATTTGACTGGTTTTCGACCTTTGCTATCGGCTGCCATAGCTCGCTGAGAAAACCGCCCTTGAAGCCGAAAGCAGACCTAAGCGGCTCAATATCGAAGTTGAGACCTACGTTATCTATCCTCATACGTCATTTCCTTACAGTATAATGCCTTTTATTTGTATATCGGCACGGACTTTGCACCGTATTCCTTTTCAAATGCGTATCCGTCAAAAGCGTCGCCGTCATCAAGCTCGCATACCTTGACCTCAGCACCGTTTTTCTGCTCTCTAGACTTCTTAACGCAAAGCATTGCCTCTGTGCAGTTTATGAGCGTTTCAACGTCCGTAAGATTGCTCTTGCCGTGAGCCATCTGATTGTATATTTCCTTGAGAAGCGCCCAGTAAATCTTTGAGCTGTCTATCATGAAGTAGTGCGAGCCGGTTGTCGTCATTATTGTTATGTGGAACGGATGCCACTTGCCGGTAACTACGTTTGCTGTTGCGGTAATCCCGTTTTCAAATGTGAAATTGAATGTTTCGCACTTCTGACCGTCATTTCTCTCCGCCTTGTTTACATACTTTCCGCTGATAATCTTGGATTGTGCAAGAGCAGAGAACGCCTCAATAGTATGAATACCGTAGTTGAATTCGTCTACTCCGCAGGTGCAGTACATTGTGAGAATTTCTCCTCTTTCCTCAACGGGACGGCTTATAAATTTCTTTATCTCTTCGCAGTATCTTACGGAAGAAGAGCCGTAAATAACAGCGCCGTTCTTTATCAAGTCGCGCAGTCTCTTTATGTCCTTAACGCTTCCGACTATGGGCTTGTCTATGAATACCGGCTTTCCCGCCTTGATGAAGGGGAGAGCCTGATCGAGATGCTTTTCCCAGTTGCATGACTGGATAAGTGCGAGATCGACCTTTCCGACCATGTCTTCAACCTTGTCTACTTTGCCTGCCATGTTGAATCTCTTTACGAACCAGTCAGCCTCTGCATCATCTCTGAAGCTCTCCTTGCAGACGTATTCATACTTCATGTCCATGCAGTTGTTTTCCATCTCACCGGCAAATCCGAGAGGGTGGGAAACGTCTATGCTTACAACACCGAGTTTAATCATTTTTTCTTCCCCTTTTTACATTTAATAATATCTACTAATAATGATAACATAGAAAAAATAAAAGTCAAGATTATTTTTAAAACTGGTCAAAAATCGCTTTTTTAGGCAAATATCTTTGTGATTTTGTGCGATTTATTTTGCGTATCATGTACAAATAAACAGCCGCCGGAGCGACCGACGGCTGAAATTTGAATATATATTTTTTTGCTTAGTCAGCCATTCCGGAAGAGCCGAGAACGTTTCTTATCTTATGCTTTACAAGATTCTTTACGTTTTCTCTTGCCGGCGAGAGGTACGTTAGAATTATTGAACACTTCTCTTATTGCCGCCGTGCAGGCAAGTCTTATATCGGAGTCGATATTTATCTTGCATACAGCCATAGTAGCTGCCTTTCTGAGAAGGTCTTCGGGAACACCCTTTGCGTCTGCGAGGTTGCCGCCGTTTTCGTTGATTACTTTAACGTATTCCTGGTTAACGGAAGAAGCGCCGTGGAGAACTATCGGGAAGCCGGGGAGACGCTTTGAAACTTCTTCGAGAATATCGAAGCGGAGCTTGGGCTCGCCCTTGAACTTGTATGCGCCGTGGCTCGTGCCTATTGCAATCGCAAGGCTGTCAACGCCGGTTCTGGAAACAAATTCTTCAACCTCTGCGGGGTTTGTGTACATTGCGTCTTCCGCAGATACGTTTACGTCGTCCTCGATGCCTGCGAGCTTTCCGAGTTCACCCTCGACAACTACGCCGTGAGCGTGAGCGTATTCAACTACCTGCTTTGTGAGGGCAATATTGTCCTCAAAGCTGTACTTTGAGCCGTCTATCATGACCGAGGAGAAGCCCTGATCTATGCAGGACTTGCAGAGCTCAAACGTGTCACCGTGGTCGAGATGAAGCGCAAAGTCTATGCCGGTATCTTCGCACGCTGCCTTAGCGAGAGCGAGGAGGTATGCCGGTCTTGCGTACTTTCTTGCGCCGGAGGAAGCCTGAAGTATGACCGGAGACTTTTCTTCAGCCGCCGCTTCGGTAACTGCCTGTATTATTTCCATGTTGTTGATGTTGAAAGCGCCGACAGCATAGTGATTGTCGTATGCTTTTTTGAACATTTCTTTTGTTGAGATGATTGCCATTTTTTGTTCCTGCCTTTATTTTAAATTTAATATATGACTTACTTCGTACCGAATATTCTGTCGCCGGCGTCGCCGAGACCGGGAACTATATATCCGTGTTCATTGAGGCGCTCGTCTACGCATCCGCAGTAGAAGTGAACGTCGGGGTGATCTTTTGTTATTCTTTCAATGCCTTCCGGAGCGGCAATTATCGACATGAATTTTATGTTCTTGCAGCCCTTGTCTTTTATAAACTTTATTGCGGCGGAACCCGAACCGCCCGTTGCAAGCATAGGATCGAGAAGAACGACAAGACGGTTGTCAATATCAGCCGGGAGCTTGCAGAAATATTCATGCGGCTCAAGTGTTACTTTGTCTCTGTAAAGACCGATATGTCCAACCTTAGCCGAGGGAACGAGAGAAAGCAGACCGTCAACCATGCCGAGACCTGCTCTGAGTATCGGAACGATTGCGAGCTTTTTGCCGGCGAGCATCTTGACATTTGCTGTGGTGATAGGCGTTTTGATCGTAACCGTCTCCATGGGAAGATCTCTGAGAGCTTCATAACCCATGAGCATTGCAATCTCCTGTATAAGCTCTCTGAATTGCTTGCTTCCTGTCTTTTCGTCGCGCAGAA
>CAJOMW010000186.1 GCA_905235695.1 uncultured Clostridia bacterium
CGCCACCTAAAAGTACCCCAAAAGGGTGCTTTTTTTATGAAAAAACGTCACACTTTCCATTTTTGCTCAAAGTCTTCTTTCGGAATATTGAGCGCTCCGTCCATAAGATTTGCCGAAGTGACTTTGCTGCTGAAATCAAGGTGACTGTATATATCCGCCGTCGTGCTGATGTCGGAGTGACCGAGCCAGTCCTGTATTTCCTTCATGGCGGCACCTTTGGCAAGGAGCAGAGAAGCGCAGGAGTGCCGCAGATCGTGAAAGCGTATCTCGCGCAGACCGTTCTTTTTGAGTATCGACTTGAACTGCGAAGATACCGTATCGGGGTGAAACAGATTTCCGAGCGGATCGACGAAAATATATCCGATATACCTCTTATTGTACGATTCTCCGCAGACGCGCCGATTGTATTCCTGCTGCTCTTTCAGCACGGTCAGCTTGCTCTTGAAATCATCGACAAGCGGAAGTGTGCGCAGACTGGACTTGGTTTTTGCCCTGTCCTCGAAAATGATCTGCTTTACGCCGTCGACCTTGGTTTCAAGCGCGACGTGGCGTATCGTGATCGTGTTTGCTTCAAAATCAACGGCGTCCCAGCGCAGACCGAGCGCTTCGCCTCTGCGAAGTCCGTAGAACGCGGTCATCTGTATAAGAAGCGAATACGGATGATCCTTCGTTACCTCAAATAATCTGTCAAGCTCGTCGGCACGGTAGTAGTCGGCGATATATTTTTCCTTTTTGGGACGGTCGACCTTGTCGGCGGGATTGAACGGGATAAGATCCATTTTGAACGCATATTTGAGCGCGCGGTGCAGGAGATTATGCTCATTTATTACCGTTTTTCCCGAAACGCTTCGCAGTTCGTAGGTATAGAACGATTGAATGTGTCTTGCCTCGATCTCGCTTAGCTTAAGACCAAACGATTCAAAATACGGAATGATCTTCTTGTAAACGATCATACGGTATGAATTGTAGGTCGTCTGTTCAACGGTCTTCTCTATTATCTCAAGCCAGTTTTTGAGGTAATTGCAAAAGAGCATATCGGGCGAAAGCTGCCCCGGAAGGGCGTCCTCCTTCGGAGGCACAAATTCCAGCTTCTCAGCTTTATAAGCGCTTCTTCCGCCTTCTTTTTGTTTCCTTTCTCCGGGATACCGAGCGGTATCCATTTTTGTTTTCTCTGACCTGCTGCGGTCATATAGTTGAGAACGGCGTAAAATTTGCCGTTTTTGACTTGTAGGTGTCCTGCTGTCATTTTTACGATCTCCTTTCTCTAACAGCTTTTATTGACACTTTTACGAACCGTGTTCCATTATACATATGAAAAACCCGTTCGTCAAAAGTGCGGTTTGATTCGAATGAGGGCGGGATATCCCGCCCCCGGATCTCACTGTGCGTTTGAGAGCACATAGTTTATGACGCTTATCTTCGGTATTCTGAAAGAGTTACCGATTTTAAGCGCGTTGATCTTTTTCCCGGAGATAAGATCGTATGCCAGATGTCTGCTCACCCCGAGCATTTTTTGGAGCTGTGCCACGTTCACTATTTCGGGATAATCAGTAAACATCACCTTGTATAATTCGTTTATTTCTGCTTTTGTCATCGGAGCAAACCTCCTTTGACTGAATTTTTGCCAAGGCAAAGAACCGCAGTGGAACGGAAAATAAGACGTTGTTCTTTACCGGCTCCGATATAATACGGAACCGCTTTTTTCATAAATTCACCTTTTTGACCTTTCTTATCTTGAATTTTCTCTCTGCTTCTGCAGATAGCGGTGGTAGTGTTCGAGTGCTTTGACGATATAGTCCTCCTGCTGTTTGGCGCTGTAACCTTTCGGAAGAACGGCACGGATGCGCTCGGCGGGAATTTTCACCGTCTCGCGCTGGTTGGCTTTCTCCTCACACATAATGGTGTCGATGTCGTCGCGGTCGAGTTCTCCGGTGCTGTACGCCTTGTGCATACGGACGGCTTGGGCGTAGGACGGTGTGTTGTCGTTGAGTTCGCAAGCATTTAAAACGTCATATTGCCGTTCATCGTCGAGGAAGGACAATTCAACGCCGACGGAAAATGCGATCTTGCCCTCGTCCATAATATCGAGCAGTTCGGGGATAAGATTGGTGAGGCGGATATATCTTTTTATTACATCTTTGCTTGTGCCGACCTGCTCCGCTATAATCTCTGTTGACAACTTCGGTGCGATTTGCTCCGAAGTGAGGTCTGAACGCTTGCCTTGATGATTGAGCGCGTCAGCTTTAAGCTTATACGCAAACGCTTTTTCGGACGGCAAAATCCTCTCCCGGTGCAGATTGCTGTCCACAAGCATGATCGCCGCCTCGTCACGGCTGACGGCACGAATAAAGGCAGGGACTTGCGTTATCC
>CAJOMW010000187.1 GCA_905235695.1 uncultured Clostridia bacterium
AGAGGCGACGAGATAATTGAACGCCTCATGGAGTTATGCAGGAAAGAGCACATTTCTTCCTGCACTTATTCCGGTATAGGAGGGTGCGGAAGTGCGGAGTTACAGACCTTTATACCTGAAAACCATTCGTTTGAAACGCGAACTCTTAAAGGTATGTTGGAGCTGGTTTCTTTAAGCGGAAACGTGATCACCGACGAAAACGATGAGCTATATCTTCATATCCACGCCGCTTTTGCTTATAAAAAGGCACAGTAATCACAATGATGGTACTTATACATATGCCATTATACCCTTTCAACTGCCATTTGTCAATACTTTTTGCTCATTAAAAAGTAAAGATACTGTCAAAATTTTATAAATTTTTACATTCAATTATATTAGACGAAAAAAGCCAAAAAAAGTTTCATTATGCCTTTTAAGGCAGCAAATGCGGTTTTTTTGTCAATAAATACATTGTCTTTTGTCGAGAATTGTGCAAAACATACATTTATTTTGTGAAAAATGTATATTTACAGATATGGGGTAATGATGTTATAATAACCGTGTGTATGTATGGGATGTTTTTCCGTACATCACAAAAAAACACAATTTAAGCTAAGGAGGATTTTCATGCTTAAAAAGATTCTTGCAGCAATTATCGCCGTATTGGCGGTCGCAGCCTTTTCGTCATGCAACGACGAGGCAAGAGGCAAAGCCCACTCCGGCGGATACCGCAACTCCCAACTCGTCACAGACAGAGGAAAACGTCGCGTCAGACAACGAGGAACCTGCCGAAATAGACTACTTCGGCGACCTCTCTACCGACAGATACGATGGGTATAATTTCAGAATACTCGTAAGAAACGGAAAAACCAGGACGCAGTATTTTGAAGAAGATTCCGATGACAATATTGAGTCCGCAATCTATCGCAGAAACAAGGAAGTTGAAGATAAATACGGTATAACAATATCCATATCCGAGTCTTCGAGCAACAATTCGGACACGGATGCGCTCAACTCCATCCTCGCAGGCGACGATGCGTACGACATGATATTTGCTCACTCGAGAGCTGCATTCATCTATGCCGTAAACGGAGCAGGCTACAACGTGCTTGACATACCTACGATCCACCTCGACAAGCCCTGGTGGTCGAGGGACATAGTTGAAAACTGTATGATAAACGACAGACTGTACGTACTTGACGGAGACATTTCCATAGACGGTCTGAGCCTTGCTATGTGTATGCTCTTCAACAAGAGAATATTCGACGAAAACGGTCTCGATTATCCTTACCAGATGGTCAGAGACGGAGACTGGACGTTTGACGAGTTCGCATACCTTGCAAAGAAGGGCGGCGCAGACCTCAACGGTGACGGCGTAATGAAGCCCGAGGATGACCAGTTCGGCTTCATCACCGGTGTGTGGGACGCACCCATAGGCATACTTTACACAGGCGGTCAGAGAATATATCAGAAGAATGACGACGGCACGGCTTTCGAGCTCACTCTCTATTCAAACAAGACCGTTTCGATATTCGATGAGTTCTTCTCGCTCATGAACAACGAAGCTTGCTTCCTCCACATGACCGAGGGAGATATCAACTACACAGGCGAAGACATATTTGCAGCCGGCAGAGCTATGATAAAGGCTACCACCCTCGGCGTGGCAAGGTCATACAGAAACATGGACGACGATTTCGGCGTTCTTCCCTTCCCGAAGTTTGACGAGGACGACGAGTACGCCACGGTTATCAACGGCTACGCTCCGCTTATTATCATCCCGATAACGGTTCCCGACGTAGAACGCACCGGTGCTATAATAGAAGCGCTCGCAGCTCACGGCTCTAAGTACGTTCTTCCGGCGTTCTATGACGTATCTCTCAAGGGTAAGCATGCACGCGACGACGAGTCCAAATGATGGATATTGTAAGAGACAGCTTGATATACGACATAGGATATGTCGGAGGCAGCACCTTCGCTTCCGCCGGACGCGACCTTGCAAAGAGCTCGAACCACGACTTCTCGTCCTACTACGCAGCAGGCGAATCTCAGGCAATAGTACAGCTCGCAGAGTTCAACAGGGACTACGCAGGCGTAGAATAATACGAAAAATTACAATTTATCCGCTTCAGGCATCCGTTCGGGTGCCTGATTTTTTGCTCAGAAGCAATTTTTATCGGAAATATAAGCCGATTTTCGGATTTTTATACAAAATAGTATTTACAAAAACGAGTATATATGTTATAATTACCATAACGCACGGAAAGGAGTGTATTTAATGCTGAAAAGAACCTTTATTGCATTATTGGCGGCAGCGACGATATTTGCGCTTTCCGCATGCTCGGGCAACAAGCCTTCCGATAGCAGCGGAAACAACAGCGGCGCGGGCAGCCAACAGCAGCAACAGGAACAGGAACAGGGACAGGAACAGACAGTAGAAGCAGATGGGGAGATCGATTATTTCGGAGATCTTTCTACCGACAGATACGACGGATATAATTTCAGAATGCTCGTAAGAAAAGGTGCGACGAACACTCAGTATTTTGAAGAAGATTCCGATGACAATGTTGAATCCGCCATCTATCGCAGAAACAAAGAGGTTGAAGAGAAATACGGCATAACCATCAGCGTTTCCGAGTCCTCTGACACCAATTCGGACACAGATGCGCTCAACTCCATTCTCGCAGGCGACGACGCATACGACATG
>CAJOMW010000188.1 GCA_905235695.1 uncultured Clostridia bacterium
TTGCCGAAATAAGGCTGAGAGCCGGAAACGTATCTACCGTAACGGTCGAAGGTGATAATAAATTTCTGACGGCAGAGGGTATTTCAGACTCACCTGTCAGATGTATACGCACCGGAAAAAGCGATATTGAGGAATTTATATACAAAATATGCGGCGGCTCGGTATACGCTTACGAAGAGAGCATAAAGAACGGCTATATTCCATACGGACCGTTCCGGATTGGTATTTGCGGCTCTGCTCTGCAAAACGGCGGCGGCATATCTGGCTTTTCGGAGATAACCAGCGTCAATATAAGAATACCGAATCACGTCTTCAACTGCTCGGACGGCATAATATCACACATATCGCAGCACGGCTTTGAGGGCTTTGCCGGAATACTTGTCTGCTCTCCTCCGGGCGTGGGTAAGACAACCACGCTGAGAGATGCGGCAATAAAGCTGTCGCGCGGAATATACCTAAGATCTTACGGACGGGACAAGGTATACCGGGTAGCCGTCATAGACGAGCGGTGCGAGATTTATATAAAGGACTATTTCAAGGCGTGCGCCGTCGACGTCATAAGCGGATGTTCAAAAAGAGATGCGCTTGAGAGGGTGTCGAGAACCATGGCGCCGGAGATAATTATATGCGACGAGATAGGTTCATCGTCAGAGGCGGAAATGATATTGAACGCCAACATCGGCGGCATCGTAACGATAGCATCCGTGCATGGAGACAGCGTTGAAAACGTCTTGTCAAAGGCGGCGATAAGAAAGCTGTGCGAAAACAGGGTTTTCTCGCATATTTATGTGATGAAACGTCAAAACGGCAAGGTTACGGGAAAGCTCTACAAATGCTCGGACTACTTGAATTGAACGGGATACAGAAATGACAAGGTATATCGGGATAATATTGATTTCAGGCGCTATATCAATGTACGGTGCGTATCTCAGTTACAGAATAAAGGTATCGGCAAAGCAGAGAAAAGCGCTTTTTGAGCTAATGCTGTACATAAAAACGGGAATTGAAAACGGATCTGTCAAGCTAACCGATATATACGCTTCGTTTGATAACAAATACCTTGAGGACTGCGGCTTTACGGAGCTTCTTCATTCAGCGTCGCCCGACGCTCTTACTCACGCGCTGAACGAAAGCAATATTAAGATGCCGGAGGAAATGAAAAATCTGTATCTTGATTTTGCGTCGAGCATAGGAAAGAGCAGTTACAAGGCTTCGGCGCTCGACGTATGTGCAAGGTACACCGAAGAAAACAAAATATCGGAAAAAGAAGAAAAAAAGGAGCAGTTATACAGCAAGCTCGGTCTGCTTTGCGGACTTCTTGCGGCACTGCTGCTGATATAAAAACGAAAGGATCTGTATATAATGGACGTATCCCTGATACTCAGAATAGCAGGCGTAGGTGTACTTGTGACAGTTGCAAACAGTATACTGTCAAAATCGGGCAGAGATGAGCAGACAGTTTTCGTAACGATAGCCGGAATAATAATTGTGCTTCTTATGCTGGTCGGCGAGATAGACAGGCTCTTTACAACGGTAAGAAGTATTTTCGGGCTATAAAAATGAGCTTCTACAAAATAATCGGCTTTGCCGTTACGGGACTTATAATAATTATCGTTATGCGAAGGCTTAAAGACGAATACGCCTTCTTCATATCGCTCTTGCTCGGGACATGTCTTATGGTATGCGCAGTAGGTATCCTTGCCCCGGTCATTGAATATCTGAGAGAAATAAGCGAGAGCGTAAATGCGTCGTCTTACCTGTCTATCCTGTTCAAGACAGCCGGAATTGCCCTTATAACGACACTTGCGGCGGATATGTGCCGCGACTGCGGAGAGGCGTCGCTCTCTTCAAAGGTCGAGCTGTGCGGCAAGAGCACCATTCTCCTGCTCTCTCTTCCGCTCATAAAAGCTGTCTTTGAGAACGTGTTCGATCTGCTTAAATAGACGTTTATATTTAAGGTTAATCAAAATGAAAAGACTTAAAATATATCTTATGATTGCTGTAATA
>CAJOMW010000189.1 GCA_905235695.1 uncultured Clostridia bacterium
AAAAAACGGGCTGTCGAAAAAGCTTCGGCAGCCTATTTTCTTATTCTCTTCTGCGAATTCTCATACGCAGTTAAATTATTCCGTTATTCCTGTCCGCAAGCTCCTGTGCTTTGAGGCATATTTCGGCGGCTTTGAGGCAATGCTCCTGTGTCATGGCGTTTTCGGTACGGTTTATGCAGTCTTCGACGAAGGCTTTAAAGAACGGGTATCCTATTTTGCCCTTTGCGTCTACATACTCGGTAGGATGATCGTTCGTTGTGATAAAGATATGTTCTCCGCCGCTCTTAGCGCCGGTTATATCTATATTCTTTCTCAGCTCGATGTAGCCCTCGGTACCGAATATTATGGATCTGACATCGCCCCAGGTTTCAAGTCCGTCGGGGGTAAACCAATCGACCTTCAGATAGCCCGACGTGCCGTTTTTACCGACAAGCGAGACCTCTCCGAAGTCCTCGAGCCCGGGGTATTCGGGGTGTGCGAAATTCGTGGCTCTTGCGTAGGTGACGTCCGCGTCGCTTTCTCCGGAGAAGTACAGGAACTGCTCGAACTGATGGCTGCATATATCCGCAATAATTCCGCCGTACTGCGATTTATCAAAAAACCAGCCGGGACGTGTGCCTGCGGCAAGTCTGTGCGGTCCCATGCCGATTATCTGATATACCTTTCCTATTCTGCCCTCGTGAATATACCTGCCGGCGAGCTCGCTTGCCTCTGATTGGAGGCGTTCGCTGTAACAGACCATATATTTTTTGCCTGTATCCTTGATGACCCTTCTGACCTCGGCGAGCTGGGATAGTGTCGTAAACGGACCTTTGTCCGTAAAGTAGTCTTTTCCGCTTTTCATCACCCTTATTCCGAGCGCCGCTCTGTCGCACGGTATTGCCGCTCCGGCGACGAGCTTTACTTTTTCGTCCGAGAGTATCTCGTCCTCGCTTTCGGCGATCTTCACGTCCGGAAACTGCTTTTTGAAGGCTTCAACGCTCTCTTTCCGTAAGCTCTGCTCCGGCGTCTATGAGCCCTCTGCACATACTGTATATATGCGCATGGCGAAGCCCTATTGCCGCAAATTTGAATTTTTCCATAACTATTCCTCTCTATCTTATCTTTTTTACATAATATGTTGCATTTTCAAGGTTATAGCCGTGTCGTAGCCGTTCTCCTTTTCGGTGCTGCTACACAAGTTATTATATCACCGCACAGCCAAGCCGTAAACATGGCATTTTCAACAAAAAAACGCCGCAATTTTGTGCATAATATTGCCTTTAAAAATTGATACGCCGATTGACATAAATATGTGCTCATGGTTTAGGCAGTCTAAGATGAGAAATCAGATCGATTCAAAAAATAAAGGTGAAAATAATGTACGAACAACACCGCATTGCAGACAACATTGAAGAATATTTAGGCGAAAAGAAAAACTCCTGCTGTTTTACCGGTCACAGGAACATAGACGACAGCAAAAAGCCCGAGCTTTTAAAGCGGCTGAAGGCGACTATATCGTACCTGTATTCGGAAAACGGCGTTACCGAATATTATGCAGGGGGCGCCGTGGGCTTTGACACGATGGCGGCGGTGCTCATAATAGATCTCAAGCGTATTCACACGGATATGAGGCTGATTCTCGAGCTGCCGTACAGAGGTCAGAGCAAGAAGTGGAGCGACAACGACAAGCGCATATATGACTTTATCCTCTCTTGCGCCGACGAAGTACACTACGCATCCGACAGGGACCCAAAAAACAGCCATGAGAACACAATTTTCATGCATAAGCGTGATCAAGCGCTTGTAGACAACAGCTTGTACTGCGTTGCATACTATTCCGGAGGAAAGGGCGGAACGGGATACACCGTGAATTACGCTGCCGAAAACGGGCTTGAGATAATCAACTTATACGACGAATAAAGCAATAGCCCATATATAAGCCCTGTTGAGGGCTATATATGCAGAACAACAGTGCTCTTATATAGCACTACGAGAGCGCAGTAAGGCTATGCATACTGCATTTGGCAGTCGTTCTTTT